>JAITVM010000171.1 GCA_031285815.1 Clostridiales bacterium
CAGTTGCATGGGATTTATGGGTTTCCATTTTATAATACTTCTGTAAAGCGGGCACAATTACCATCCCGCCGCCAGAGCCAAACAAACCATTTATAAAGCCGCAAATAAGCCCGACAAACATATCAAAGCCTCCTAACACATTAAACTGCTTTATCATAAAATCTATTATTCGGCTTTTTTCGAAGTTTTATTCTACAGCCAACAAACCTATTCTATATTTAAAAAAACAAAAGCGCCGCGGTTTCAGGCCACAGCGCTTAGTTTTTTCAACTGTATTTTTATTTTTTTGATGTTATTTTTACTTATCCTGCTCTTTTTCTTTTTTATAATTTTCTATTACTTTTTGTTGTACATCATTAGTAGCTTCTTCATAACGCTCAAAATTCATAGTAAACGAAGCCCGCCCCTGTGTCATAGAACGGAGTTCAGTAGAATATTTAAACATCTCAGCTTGAGGGACCTCAGCCTCTATTACCTGGTATGCGCCCTCTTTGCCCATACCTAAAATACGGCCGCGTTTTTTATTTAAATCACCCATAATATCGCCTGTATAATCATCCGGTGTTTTAACCGCTACTTTACAAATTGGCTCTAATATTGTAGGCTTTGATTTTAAGAACCCATCTTTAAACGCCATAATAGTTGCCATTTTAAAAGCCATTTCAGATGAATCGACCGGGTGGTATGACCCGTCAACCAATGTACATTTTATACCAACAACAGGGCAACCTGCTAAAGGCCCAAACTTAACTGATTCTTGTATCCCTTTTTCAACAGCAGGGAAATAGTTCCTCGGCACGGAGCCGCCAAATATTTTTTCTTCAAAAATATATTGTTTATTGAAATCGCCAGAAGGCTCAAACTCAATGTGGACATCGCCATATTGCCCATGCCCGCCGGATTGTTTTTTATATTTGCCCTGTACCTTAACTTTACCTTTAATCATTTCTTTATAAGGTATTTTAGGGTCCCTAAGCTCAACATCTAATTTATATTTATTTTTTAATTTGCTCATCATTACATCTATTTGGTTGTCCCCTACCCCATAAACCAAAGATTCTTTTGTTTCCTTATTAACTTCAAACCTAAGGGTTTTATCCTCTTCCAGCATCTTTGCAAACGCGCCTGACAATTTATCCTCTTCGCCTTTATTTTTTGGGTATACCGCAAAGGTTAGATAAGAGTTAGGGTAATCAATTTCTTTAAGTAATATTGGCGCATTTTTTGTACAGAGCGTATCGCCAGTCAAAACATTTGCCATTTTTGACAAGGCCCCAATATCGCCGGAATGGAGCTCATCAACTTCAATCTGCTCCTTGCCCCTTACTAAATAAATATGCGCTATTTTTTCAATGGAATCTGTCCTTGGATTATATACTGAAGAATCCCTTTTCATAACCCCTGAATAAACCCTAAACAGGTTTAGCCTGCCAACATATGGGTCAGCTATTGTCTTAAATACAAAAGCAGAAAAAGGTTCGTTATCATCACATTTAACTTTAACATCGGATTTGTCTTTTACTGATTTTGCTGTTACTTCTTTACAGTATTCATTGGCCGGTGGCACAAAAGCAATTAAAGAATTTAGCAAAACACGTATCCCAATGTTTAATGTAGCGGAACCGCAAATTATTGGCGTAAGCGAACCATCAGTCAGCCCTTTTTTAACACCTGCCTGCATTTCTTCAACAGTAAAAGGCTCTTCATTGAAAAACTTCTCAAGGTTTTCTTCGCTTGTCTCAGCTACAGCCTCAGAAATCATCGCCCTTGCTTCTTCGACCTCGCCTTCAAGGCCAGCCGGTACTTCACATGCCTCTGTACGGCCGTTAACATATTTGCGCCCTTCTTTTTTAATTGCGTTAACAAAACCAACAAATTTCCCATTCTCATAATAAGGTACCTGTAAAGGCGCAAGGCTTTTGCCAAACTTCCCTTTTAACTGCTCCACAACTTTTAGAAGGTCGGCTTGCTCATCGTCCATATCATTAACAAATATAAATTTTGGTACCCCAAGCTCAGTACAATACTCCCAAACTTTTTCTGTGCCTACTTCTAGCCCAGATTTCCCGTTTACAACAATTAAACATAAATCAGCCACAGACAAAGCTTGTTTAACTTCACCAACAAAATCAAAATATCCCGGGGTGTCAATAAAATTAATTTTATTTTCTTTCCATTCAATAGGGATAACTGAAGAGCTAATCGATACCTTACGCTTAATTTCTTCTTGGTCGTAATCGCTTACCGTATTGCCTTCTTCAACTTTTCCTATCCTGTTGGTTACACCGGCCACATTAAGAGCTGCTTCTAAAATCGAAGTTTTTCCGCTCCCACTGTGGCCAAGTACAGCTACGTTTCTGATTTGGTTCCCGTTATAAATCTTCATACATAGTACCTCCTTTTATATTTTGAAAAAAAGTATAGTGCCTTAGAATCAACAAATTATATTATAATACAGTTTTCAGATGAACTCAATATATAATAATTATAGCCTGGGCATATTTATCCTATAAATATGTATTATAAAACAAGCCTTTGTATATACTGCATAATTTTCAGGGTAAAACAAGCACATAACTTTAGTATAAAATCAGGAAAAATTTTTGAGGCGGCTTTAAGCCAGGCCTGGCATAGGCTTTGCCATGATATTATTATTGACCATTTAGGTTTGTAAATGTAAAATATAAAAAATAACTTAATATAGGGAAATTTTTTACCGCCAGTGTTATAAATAAAAAGCACTGGCACCAAACTTAATTTAAGGAAGTTGTGATAAGTATGGTACAATTTAGGGAATGTTTAAACAGCCTGCGCCCTTATACCCCCGGCCGGCCTATAGAATATGTACAAAAAGAATTTAATCTAGAAAGCGTTATAAAGCTTGCATCTAATGAAAACCCATATGGCTGCTCCAAAAAAGTTATAGAGGCAATAAAAAATTTCGACAGCCATTCTATATACCCTGATGGCAGCTGCTTGGAGCTGCGTAGCAAATTATCCGGCATGTTGGGTGTAGGGCCAAACAATTTAATATTTGGTTCAGGCACAGACGAATTAATATATTTATTATCTAAATCAATAATAAACAGTGGTGACGAATGTATTACTGCAGAAATATCTTTTCCACAGTATGCGGCATCCGTTATGGCAATGGATGGCAAGGTAACCTATTCAAAAATGAAAAATTACGCATATGACTTAAACGATATATTAGCAAAAATAACAGCCCGTACCAAAATAATTTATATTTCAAACCCAAATAACCCAACCGGTACAGCTTTTCCGAAAGAACAGCAGCTTGATTTTATAAATAAAGTACCAAAAAATATTTTAACCGTATTTGATGAAGCATATGCTGAATTTATGGCTGATGGGGATATGGCACCTACTGAAACTTTGCAGTTAACCAAGGCCCATGAAAATATAGTTTTATTAAAAACATTTTCTAAAGCCTATGGTTTAGCTTCTTTCAGGGTAGGCTACGCTGTGGCTAACGAATATATTATTTCTAATTTAGAAAAAATAAGGAACCCCTTTAATGTATCTTCAATAGCACAGGCTGCAGCCATTGCAGCTTTAGGCGATGAAAGCTTTTTGAGGTATACTGTAGAAAATAACCAAAAAGTAAAAAAATATCTGTATGATGAATTCAGCTCTTTAGGGCTGCCATATATCCCAAGTTACGCAAATTTTATAATGGTAGACATTAAAAAAGACAGTAACGAAATATTTAAAAAGCTTATGTCCGAAGGCCTTATTGTCCGGCCAGGCGCCGCTTATGGTATGCCAACATTTTTAAGGGTTTCTTTTGGGGCGCTTCATGAGATGGAAAAATTTATTTCCGTACTAAAAAAATATTTATAGCCAGGGGTGTAGAATGGACAAAATAGGCATTATAGGTTTAGGGCTGATTGGGGGTTCGCTTGCAAAAGCTTTAAAACGTACTGGCGGCTACAATATTGTTGCTTATGATACCAGTGCCGCCACACTTGCCCAAGCATACAATGATAAGGTTATAGACGGGTATTCTGAAGAAATTGGCGATATTTTTTCTGATTCAAAAGTAATTTTTATTTGTACACCTATTGAATATATTTGCGGATGTATAGAAAAACTTATGGCAATAGCAGGCAGTGCTATCTTAACAGATGTTGGGGGCACAAAATATAACCTGTCAGAAAAAATTAAAAACTATAAAAATGTGCGCTTCATTGGCGGGCACCCAATGGCTGGGTCAGAATCATCCGGCTACCAGGCTTCAAAAGAATTTTTATTTGAAAATGCTTATTATGTATTGGTTCCTTCCAAAAATACAAATGATTCGGATTTTGATTACTTAACCGGCATAATAAAAAAAATTGGCGCCCTGCCAATCACCTTAAACCCAAAGCTCCATGACTCCATTGTATCAGCAATCAGCCACCTGCCACATATAATAGCGGCTTCCCTAGTCAATTGTGTCCATAAAATCGAAACAAATAATAATTATGTACACCAATTAGCAGCCGGAGGTTTTAAAGATATCACCCGGATAGCTTCTTCAAGCCCAAATATTTGGAATTCTGTATGCATCGATAATAAAACTGAGATTATTAAAATTCTTGAGCTTTTCAAATCTGAACTTAGCAAATTTGAGGCTTCGCTACTATCCGGCGATGTTTATAGTTTTTTTGAAGAATCCAAACAATACCGGGACAGCTTTTCTTCACAGAAACGGGCCGGCTTATTTATGTTTTATGAGCTTAAGGTTGATATTTTAGATAAACCTGGGAGCATAGCGACTATTTCAACAATGCTTAGTGTTAACGGGATAAATATAAAAAATATTGGCATTATAAATAGCCGGGAATTTGAAAACGGTATTTTGAGCATAAATTTTGACAGCCAGAAGGATATGGATAATAGCAGGGCCCTGCTTAAAGAGATGAATTATAACGTTTATGGATAAGAAAGCTGGTGGGTTGTGGATTACTTTTCAAAACCAAAAAATAATTTAAACGCAAGCATAGAAGCTGCGCCTGACAAATCAATATCACACCGTGCCGTTATGTTTTCGGCCATAGCTGACGGGGTTTCAGAAATTAATAATTTTCTGGACGGGGAAGATTGTATCGCTACTATTAATTGCTTTAAAAGCCTCGGGATTAAAATTGAAAAAAACAGCAACAACGTTAAGGTCTTTGGTAAAGGCTTATATGGCTTATCTGCCCCAAAAAGCATTCTTGACGTTGGAAATAGCGGGACAACAATACGCCTTTTATCCGGGCTATTAGCCGCCCAAGAATTTTCTTCCTGTATAACAGGCGACGATAGCATCAAAAAAAGGCCTATGGGGAGGGTAATAACCCCGTTAAGGCAAATGGGCGCAAAAATACAAGGTGAAAACGGGCAAAATTTTGCCCCCCTATATATAGAAAAATCCAAACTAAAAGGTATAACATACCATCAAGAAGTAGCAAGCGCACAAGTAAAATCAGCAATACTCCTTGCAAGCTTATATGCAGAGGGTGAAACTAAAATTTATGAACCGCTAAAAAGCCGTGACCATACCGAGCTTATGCTAAACTTCCAAGGCGCAGATATTAGCAT
>JAITVM010000025.1 GCA_031285815.1 Clostridiales bacterium
CTCCCTCTCTGTATACGAGGCCTCAAGGTTATTTTGTAAATTTAAAACTGCGCCGCCGTGTGCCCTTTTTAGTAGCCCAAGCTGTTCTAAATCTTGTAAATCCCGCCTGACTGTAGCCTCTGAGACATGTAATTTTTCAGTTAATTCTAAAACCGTCACCCTATTTTTTAGTTGTAGCAAAGAAATTATTTGGTCTTTACGCTCTTCTGAAAACATTGGGCCCCCCGTTTATTTTATTTTGTTTGATTTAATTTAATTTTTTATGATTTATTTTGATTGTATCATGATTGTTTATGATTGTAAATCGTAAATATTCCTAAATATTCTAATTTTTTTTTGTGCATTTTTGGGAATATACTTAAAGCCACAAAAAAAAGCAGATACAAATGTATCCGCCTATCCTTTAATAAATTAATTACCTAAAGCCCTTCAACCACCGGGCCGCCCCTGGCAATATTTCTTTTCCACTTGCCTGATATAAGGAAAATAATTATAACTATTAAGGACCCAACGCTAGCTATCGGCGCACCCATCCCCGCACCAAGTAGCCCAAGCTTCATTACGCTGCCAAAAATATATGACGCAGGCACACGCAATAATATTGAAGAAAGCATGCTATTAAATAATGAAAACAAAGTATGGCCGCCGCCAATAAACAAACCATTTATACAGAAAATAAACGGTATTATCAAAAAATCAAAACTAAACGACCGCAGGTAGCTTATGCCATTTTCTATCATTGCCGGGTCATCGCCAAATAAACGTATTACTTCACCTGGGAATATTTGAACCAAGGCAAAAAATATGTAGCTTATTATAACCGACATTATTGTACCAATCTTACAAGACTGTATAGCACGGTCTAGCTTGCCCGCACCAATATTTTGGGCGCTAATTGTTGATATGGAAGCGCTGATTGCCATCGTCGGCATAAAAACGAAGCTATTAAATTTACCGACTGCACCAACAGCAGCTGACGCAAACATGCCGCCTATATCATTTATTATCGCTGTTATAAACAAAAATGAAATGCTGGTTATTGCATTTTGAATACATGTTGGGAAGCCTATCCTTAATATAGACTTAAACTCCTCTTTATAAATTTTAAACGATGACAATTTAAAATCAAACAAGAAATTATTTTTAATTAAAAAAGCAACACACAGGAACATACTAACCGCTTGGGATATAACTGTAGCAAGCGCGGCGCCAAAAGCCGCCATATCGAAAACCGCTACGAAAATTAAATCCAGGGCTATATTAATTACACAGGCAACCAAAACAAAATAAAACGGCTGTTTAGAATTGCCCATACCACGCATGATAGCGCTTAAGGCATTATACCCAAAAATAAAAAAGATACCTGCTACCGTTACAGTTAAATAACTTCTACTCTCCGCAATTGATTCTGGCGGGGTTTTTATTAACGTAAGCAACGGGTCCCTAAAAATTAGCATTAAAGGTGTTATTATCAAAGAGAGTATTACCAGCAGCGTAATTATTGTGGCAATAACCCTTCTTAGGGGCTCACGCTCATTCGACCCCATATACTGGCCGATAAGCACTGTTGCGCCGATACATAGCCCGATAACTATATTCGTCAAAATAAATGTTACCTGCCCGCCAATATTTACACCCGACATACTAGCCGGCCCACAAAAATTACCGACTATAAGCATATCCGCAACATTATAAAGCGATTGTATAATGTTAGAAATTAAAAAAGGGGCAGAAAATAAAACCAGGTTTTTAAACACACTGCCTTCTGACATGTTTTTTTCTAAAGCTTTTGATTGCTCATTGTTAGCCATTAATCCCATTCACCTTAACCCTCAAAATATGTGCCTATACATAATATCATAATAAACCCGGCAATACAAATTTTAATTTACCTAGCCATAACCCCTGCCGCCTATTATACCGGCTTAAAAAACCAAGCGGGGCAACTGGCATTAATTTCTAACACTACTTCAAAGCTAGCTATTTAGAATTTTTAGTACAATATAAAAAATCTTATGTTATAATAAAATAAATTTGCTCTTATAAAAAATTTTTTTAATCCGATAAAATAGGAGGATGAAACAATGGGTAACTTTTTTGGGTTGGATAGCCCATTTACTAGGTTTGGGAACATTCTGTCCGATATTTTGATTTTATCATTTTTGTGGATATTCTGTTCGCTCCCCCTTTTTACTATAGGGGCCAGCACTACAGCCCTTTATTATACCACAACTAAAATTGTCACAGACCGGGACGGCTACATTTTTAAAGATTTCTTTAAAAGCTTTAAAAGGGATTTTTTAAAAGCGACCGGCGCCTGGCTACTGATCTTGTTAATTACTTTTATAATATATAGCACACTGGTAAATATGGATTTTATTTCTGAAACAATCCCAATTTTAAATGGGTTCATACGTACGGTTTATATCTCAATGCTGGTATTATTCTTTATAGAGCTTTGTATGTTTACTGTTTTTGTTTTTCCTATCCTATCACGTTTTGAACTCAGTTTTAAATCTTTGCTGGCGACATCTTTATTTATGGCAAATAGGCACCTATTAACAACGGTTTTATGTTTCGCTTTATTTGCAGCTATATTTTTTATTGGGGTTTTTGTTTTGCCATTTATATTACTGGTTTCGATGGGCATATATGCTTATTTGTCATCCTGGCTTTTAGTCCGGGCCTTTAAAAAATACAAGCCCGAAATTGATGATGGCAATAAGATAATTTAAAAAGAGGAGTGTACTTGATGAATAACGCCTTGGGTTCGAGAATTTCACTTGATGATTTAAACACCAGCACTGCGCTCCAGTATAATGATTGTGTTGCTGGCCTCTTGGATTCACCAGAGGTACAGGGCCTAAATAATTTTTCCCAGCATTGTAATACAAGTAGGCTTCAGCACAGTATAAATGTCAGCTATTACAGTTTCCTTATTTGCAGGTCTTTAAATTTAGATTACCGTTCTGCTGCCAGGGCTGGGCTTTTACATGATTTATTTTTATACGATTGGCGCTCCGAACCCCAGCCGGAAGGTAAACACGCATTTGCCCACCCTATTGTGGCGCTTAGGAATGCGCGCAGTATAACAGAAATAAACGACATGGAAGCAGACGCAATAGTAAACCATATGTTCCCGCTTACCCCAACGCCACCTAAATATAGGGAAGCATACATAGTTTCACTTGCTGATAAATATTGCGCGGCTGCAGAATTTTTCTATCAATGGAATTCTAAGTTTAAGTTCAAAATAAAAAAATACTTACAATATTTTTCTATTTAAAACCATCAGCCATTTTCTAATTTTTAATACATAAAAATTAAATATCTGACAAAAATTTGCCATATTTATAATAACATTATAAATATGGCTTTTTTTCACCCCAATTTTGTAATATACTATTATCCAAATATAAATAAAGCATTCCATTACAGTTTATTTTGAACATGAAACGAGGTGTATTTCTTTGCCAGCCCATAAAAATAAATTTAATACCTATACCTACATCCTATCATTTTTAATAGTGGCCCTTTTTATTGTAAGATATGCAAACCTTAGTATAAATAATACAAAAGGGCATTTGGTAAAAGGCGCAATTGACACAGTGTCTTCCAGTTTTGATTTTCAAAACGAAGTGTTAAAGCTAGATGGCGAATGGGAATTTTATTTCGGTGGGGATAGCCCGCCTACCCAGCCGCCCAGTTATGTAAAGCTTAAGCCTTGGGGCAAGTTAGGCCATCAAAACATAGGCACAGCCACTTATAGGGCTGTGGTCCAGAAGCCAGCAGAAATCGAAGCATTTGGGTTAAAAATATCCGGTGCTTATACCAATTACAAAATATTAATTAATGGTAAACAAATTAATGGCATATCCTCCCCACTCGCGGATACTAAAAGCCTTAACATAACAAGCGATTACCATTATTTTACGGCCGGGGACGGGCCTATGGAAATTATTATACAAGTACAGAATACCGGTTATTATATCGGCGGCCTTGTTTCAGCACCAATTTTAGGCATCCCCAAAAATATACAGCTATTAAAAGACATATCCTTGGCACTTTCTGTTTTTTTAATAGCATGCCTAACATGCATGTCAATTTTTATCTTCAGCTTTTATATAGCTAAAGATGAAGAAAACAGCATCATCTACCTGGGGCTTGCGTCAATCAGCTATGTAATTAAAGTTTTTTTAAGCACTAGCGGCCCACTTTATTTTTTATATTACACCACACCATTTTATTTGCTTAATAAGTTCCTATTAATATCCTCTGTATTAACCACACTGTTTATATTCGAATATTTTAACAGCAGCTTCAAACGCAGCAATAGTTTACTGCCAAAAACCCTTAGGGCGATTTTGTGCGTATATATTGCCGCTATCCTTATTTCCAAACCAAGCTGGCTGTATTATATAGACATAATGATGTTTTTATTGACGGCAATTTCATATACCTACGCATTTATAATTGCCCTAACCGACTTATTCAGGCATCAGCAAAAAGCCATTTTTAATTTTAGCGGCGCAGTGATTCTAATCATTTCGTTTTCGTTGGATATAGATAGCCTGGACTTATCAAAGTATAGGATAATCGGGCTGCTGGTATTTTGCATACTCTCGCTCGTAAATATTATAAACGACTATATAGCAACATATAATAACCTACACCAGTTAAAAATTAGCCTAGAGTCAGAAATTGAAAGCCGTACCCTTGAACTGGTCACTATCCATGATAATTTAGAGCGTGAAATGCAGGCAAGGATCGTCGCTGAAGAAAATTTAAAATCAATCCCTAACTATGATATATCAACAGGGCTCTTTAATACAATGTATGCCTCAAATTACCTGGATGCACAAATAAGCGCTTTTTACCGCCACAACCAGATTTTTTCGGTTATTATTTATGAAATCGACGGGTTAAAAAATATAGGGCAGACATTTAACAGTAATTTTGTAGAGCGGGTAGTTTTGGAATCCTCAGATGTTATAAGGCAATTATTGAGAAAAACTGATATATTAGCCAGATGGAGGAACG
The DNA here is from genome assembly GCA_031285815.1 of Clostridiales bacterium. Taxonomy (GTDB): domain Bacteria; phylum Bacillota; class Clostridia; order Lachnospirales; family JAITVM01; genus JAITVM01. The sequence continues at coordinate 5,041 of JAITVM010000025.1, forward strand.
ACAAATTTATTATTATTATGGCGAATTGCTCTGAGCATTCGGCTATTTCAGTTGCTGAAAAAGTAAATATTTCTATATCCCAAAATATTGTGGAAGGTATAGGGTCGGTTAGTTTATCTTTAGGGGTTGCTACTGTAAAGCCAAATGATAATTCAAAAATTATTATACGCCGTGCGGAAAAAAACCTGGAGCTTTCAAAATCAAACAGAAAAATTGATAAGTAGGCAAAATAAAAAGAAAACCATATACCTTGGTTTTCTTTTTATTTTGCCGCATGTATGCAATTTTTTAACCGCCCCTTAATTTCACAAAATCAGCTGCTGATTTGCGGCGCTCTTCATCCATCCTGGCATAATGTTTTTTTGTAGTGTTAATATCCTTATGCCCCAAAATATCCGCTACCAAGTAAATGTCCCCTGTTTCTTTATAAAGGTTTGTGCCAAAAGTCGAACGGAACTTATGCGGCGATATATTTTTATAAAAGCTTAGCCCCCGTGTATATTTTTTTACCAAATTCTGTATTGCCCTTGTTGTAATACGCCGGTTTTGAATTGATAGAAAAAAAGCCCCTTCATGCCCTTTAAGCGGCTCCACTTTATCCCGTAACATATTATACTGTCCTAAAATTTCCGCAACCTCTTGTGTATAATAAATTACAGATTCATCCCCGCCTTTACGGGTTATTTTTATAGCCCTGGCATTAAAGTCTATATCAGCTTTATTAATCCCGGCGCATTCGGAAACCCGGATACCTGTCCCCAATAAAAGCGCAATAATAGCAAGGTCCCTGTGCTTAACATGGTTAAAGTAGCGCTTTTCGTCTTTGGTTAAGTTAACGCCAGTCTCCACTTCAGATATAAGCCTTGATACTTCTGATTTTTCCAGCACCGTAATATTTTTCTCATTTATTTTTGGCATATCAACTAATTCCGCAGGGTTATGTTTAATTTTCTGCTTGCGGTAAAAATACCTATACATATTTTTAATTGCGGCCAGCTTGCGCCCTTTTCCGGAAGAAGCATTAGTGAAGCCTTGTTTTGCCCCAAACCTATTAGTTTTAGTGTAATAAGTCAAATATTCTATATATGCTTCAATATCCTCAACGGTAATTAAGTCTAAATCTTGAACCTCAAGCCCCAAAACCCCCTTCGGCCCAAAACTTTTTTTATTTTCTATAAGGTACGTAAAAAATAGCCTTAAATCAAGTGAATAAACATAACGGGTGTTCGCTGATTTAGTTTCGGCAATGCCACGGAAATATTCTGATAAAAAAGGCGGCAGCCCATTTAAGATTTTTCTTAATTTTATTGTTTGCTCATTTTTCATTTGTTCGGAATAGGTACTAATTTTAACCAAGCCCCCTTTATGGCCCTACACGTTATCAGCCAAATATAATAGCAGGTTTTCGGTTTGCTTTATGTTAATACAGGCATCTGTAATAGATTTCCCATATACTTTATCAGAAATTTTTTGGCTGCCCTCTTCTAGGTATGACTCTATCATTAGGCCACGCACATTTTTTTTAATAACAGTATTATATTTGCGGCTGTTTATAATTTCTTTAGAAATCCGTATTTGCTCCAAATATTGCTTTTGCGAGTTGGAATGGTTTGTGTCAACGATAACCATTGGGTTTTTAAGCCCACGGCTTGCATACATTTCACAAGAAAATAATAAGTCTTCATAATGGTAGTTCGGGATATGGTTGCCATGTTTATTAACCGAGCCACGCATTACAGCATGGCAAAGCTCATTTCCGCTTGTTTCAACCTCGTGGCCATGATAAATAAAAGTATGCTTAATTTGTGCCGCATAAATAGCGTTATACATAATACTTAAATCGCCTGACATTGGGTTTTTCATGCCAACCGGCAAAGATATGCCACTCGAGATTATCCTATGCTGCTGGTTTTCTGAAGACCGCGCACCAATAGCAATATAACTTAGCATGTCCTCAACATACATTAAATTGTCAGGGTATAGCATCTCGTCGGCGGCAGTAAGCCCCGACCCCTCCATAGCTTTTACATGCATACGCCTTATTTTTAAAATGCCCTCAAAGGCATTTGGCTTCTGCTCCGGGTCCGGCTGGTGCATCATCCCTTTGTAGCCTTCGCCGGTTGTCCTTGGCTTATTTGTATATACCCTTGGTATAATAAAAAGCTTGTCCTTTACTTTATCATTAATTTCCGCCAATTTATAGACATACTCACAAACTGCCGCTTCGTCGTCGGCAGAACAGGGGCCCACAATAATCAAAAATTTATCGCTTTCGCCTTTTACTATTTTTTGAATTTCGTTGTCCCTTTCAAGTTTCATCTCCTTTAGCTTGCCTGATAACGGCACTAAGTTTATAATTTCTTCAGGTGTTGGAATTTCCCGTATTTCAGTAAAACTCAAACGACTCACTCCTTTTTTTCATTTTAAACCAATTCCGTATAAAATGATAGCTAAAATTTAAAACCCCGCCTGAAGCGGGGAATGGGCTACTGTTTAAAAATTCATATTACTGCCAAGAAAACTATGTAAAGGATGTGGGTTAAACCCACACCCCTAGCTACGCAGCAAAAAAAATATATATAAACGGAAATACTTCCGGAGTTTTCATAATACGGCCCTAGCCCTTAAATCTACGGGTTGCCTAAACAGGTGGGGGCCATCTAAAGCAGCAGCCAGTTATTATATTTCTTGTTAAATTACTATATTCCAAATATCTAAAATTTGTGATTTTATATATAAAAAAAAGCTTTGCATCCTCAAATTGGCCGCAAAGCACCTCTTAAAAATCTTTGGTATTTTAATTTTTCTGTTAAACAATATATGGCTTCAAAACCTCTATTGCACTATCATAATCAACATTGTCATGGATATTTAGCCTCAAGGTTTTACTAATATCCAAACTCAGGATACCCATAATAGATTTAGCATCAACAACATACCTGTCAGAAACAATGTCAAAGTCACCCGCCTGCATAGAAACAGCGTTAACAAAACTCTTAACGCTGTCTATATCTTTTAGCGTAATATTTAGTGATTTCAAGATAAAACAAACCCCCTTTAAACTTTTTCCCATAAGGGAATCATTTGTAACATAACTATACTAGGTTATAAAATCTGTGTCAATCTTAAAATAATATTTTTATTTATGCTATAATTAAATTATTATACAAAAAGGTGGGGTATTTTATGGGCAACGAATTACATAAAGGGCATAGGCAAAGGGTTAAAAAGAGATACCTGGCTAGCGGCCTTGATTCTTTTGAGGACCATCAAGCCCTGGAGTTTTTATTATTCTACTGCTACCCTTTAAAAGACACAAATGAGCCGGCGCATAAAATGTTAAAAGAATTCGGCTCCCTTTCAAATTTATTTGACGCAGGGCCTGCCGAAATTTCCAGAAGGTGCAACGTTACTGAAAATGTCGCCATCTTAGTTTCTTTAATACCATCTTTAGCAAAAAGGTACAGCCTTGCTAAGTGGGAAAAGAAAGCAGTTTTAAATACCTCTGCAAAAGCAGGCAGGTATGCAGTAAGCTTGTTTATCGGCAAAAAATACGAGTGTTTTTATTTGGTTTGCCTCGATACCCAGCGTAAATTAATCTACCCACAAATTATATCAGAAGGCACTATTGATGAAACCCCTGTATACCCAAGAATAATTGTTGAAGAGTCGCTAAAGCATAAAGCCGCTTGTGTGTTTTTGGCACATAACCACCCTTCAGGCGACCCAACCCCTTCACAATCAGATATAATAGCAACCAAAAAAATAACCGCCGCACTAGAGCCGCTTGATATAGAAGTGCTTGACCATATTTTAGTGGCTGGCGAAAATTATATAAGCTTTGCAGAAAAGAAAATATTATAGCAGGCACTTAGCATTAAATTTATTTTTTATACACAACAAAAAATCCGCCAAACCAAAGTTAAGCGGATTTTTATTATGTTAATATTAGATTAGAAAGCTATCCCTCCGAATAAAGCAATTGCGCAAAGCAGTACAGCTAATGGCACATATACAAACTTACCAAGGTTATGCCAGAAGTCGCCGTATTTCTTTTTAGCGCCTTTATTAATTTCATCAAGCAAATCTTCTTTTTTCATAATCCAGAACCATGATACCGCACCCAAAGTTGCACCAATAGGGATTATGTAAATGGAAACGATGTCCATCCAAGGGCCCCATACTTCAATCTTCTCCATAAATAAACCAGGAGCAAGGCAGATAACACAAAGTACAACTAACATTACGTTACGTGTCAATTTAGGTATTTTGTGAAGCAACGATTCAGCAACTGCCTCAAACATATTTTGAAGGGAGCTAACGCCGGCAAATATCATTGCTACATATAAGATTATTGCAAAAATACGGCCTGCCGGTATATCTTGTAATATTTTAGGCAATGTTACAAACAATAAGCCTGGCCCTGAATTAACGTCAACGCCATATGCAAAACAAGCTGGGATAATAACCAAAGCCGCAACAAACGCTGCTATAGTATCAAACAGTGCTGTAAATGTGGCACCGCTAATGACATCTTCACCATCGCCTAAATAAGCGCCATAAACAATCATGCCGCTACCTGTTACAGATAACGAGAAGAACGCCTGCCCCATCGCCCAAACCCAAAGCATTGGGTTCGCAAGTTGTTTCCAATCTGGTGTAAACATAAATTTATAGCCTTCTATTGCGCCAGGTAAAAATGCTACCCTAATTGCTAAAATTACAAATATCCCAAAGAATACAGGCATCATAATTTTGTTAGATTTTTCTATACTATCCGCGCCAAGCAAGAGGGTAAGCAACGTACCAACAACTACTATAATATGAAGTGGCACTACAGAAAAATCTACGAATGCAAAAGACTCAAACCATGCGCCTGTATCAACAGTCATGATAGTCCCTGTTAATGAATCAATAAATGCTTTTACGACATAAGATATTATTACGGCATATCCAATTGCGATACACATAGACCCAGCTAATGGGATCCATCCAACATACTTTCCGAGCCCTTCTTTTCCAGAAGTTGCCCATGCCTTTTGATATGAGCCAACTGTACCGGTTTTAGCCCTCCGCCCAATAGCATATTCTGCGGCCAAACCGACAAAACTAAATAATACAATAAAAATTAAATACGCAATTAAAAATGCGCCGCCGCCATTCGAGCCTACCTTGTACGAAAACCCCCAAACGTTTGCCATACCAACAGCAGAACCAACAGCAGATAAAATGAATCCCCATTTAGATGTAAATTTACTAGTGCTTCCAGATGCCTGGTTACTCATACACTCTTCCCCTTTCTGAATTAAGCAGTTTTTAAAAAAAGATAATATAAATAAAAATTCCGCACCCTGTATTTAATAATCGTAAAAAAAGGGGATTATATGAGGGTGCGGCTATTTCTTGGGTGTTATGAGTTTTATAGCAGCATTTTAATAATCATGCTATCTGTACATAAAAACCAAAATGCTTAAACTTTAATGTTTTACTGTAGCTTTAAAAATTAAATTTGTTCAAAACGGCCTGTGAAGAAACGGAGCTGAGCTGGTTCATAAACCCATTTAAGCCCACGGATGCTTTCTTTATTGTTATATAGATCAATAACAGAATCTGCAACAAGGTCCATATGCGAATAAGTATATACACGGCGTGGTATAGTTAAACGGACTGTCTCTAATTTAGGGCGGTGGTTTTCGCCAGTAACTTTATCGCGGCCAGCGGAAATTATACCCCTTTCCATTGAACGTACGCCAGAATTAACATAAATATATGCAGCAAGCGATTGGGCTGGGAACTGGTCTTGAGTTAAATGCGGGCAGAAACGCCTAGCATCTAAGAAAACAGCATGGCCACCAATAGGCTCAACTATAGGTACGCCAGCTTCACGAAGCCTGTCGCCAAGATAACGTACTTGCTTGATACGGTGCTCAATATATTCTTCTTGAATAGATTCTTTAAGGCCACGTGCCATAGCTTCCATATCACGGCCAGTCATACCACCATAAGAAGGCATACCTTCAAATACAACAACAAATTCTTTTGCTTTAAGGAATAATTCTTCATCATTCATGCAAAGGAAACCGCCAATGTTAGTTAAGCAATCTTTTTTGCCAGACATTGTACAGCCATCAGAATAGCTAAATTCTTCGAAAACGATCTCTTTGATAGATTTATTTGCATAACCTGGCTCGCGCTCTTTAATAAAATAAGCATTCTCAACGCAACGTGTAGCATCCATGAATATTTTAATATTATTTTTTCTACATAAAGCAGAAACTTCACGTAAGTTTTGCATTGAAACAGGTTGGCCGCCAGCTAAGTTAACAGTAACTGCAACACAAATATATGCTATATTTTCTGCGCCCTTCTCGTCAATTAATTTCTGTAATTTATTAAGGTCAACATTGCCTTTGAAAGGTAGGTCTATTTGAGAGTCATGTGCTTCATCACAAATAATATCTGCAAAAATACCGCCATTAGCTTCTTGGTGGTAACGTGTTGTAGTAAAGTACATATTGCCTGGAACATATTGGCCTGGTTTAATAGCGATCCTGCTAAGAAGGTTTTCCGCGCCACGGCCTTGGTGAGTTGGGACAACATATTTAAAGCCAAAGAGTTCTTTAACAGTTGCTTCTAAGTGGTACCAGTTACGGCTGCCTGCATATGCTTCGTCACCAATCATGAGGCCTGCCCATTGGTTATCGCTCATCGCATA
>JAITVM010000059.1 GCA_031285815.1 Clostridiales bacterium
TTCAATAGATGCCCCATCGTTTATATTAAAAGTATCGCTCATAGCGTTAATATTGCCCATGACAGAGCCGGAAACATTTAATGCCCCCCCATAATAATTAAGGTTGCGCCCTAAATTCCCCATGAAATCCAGAGTATTTGCAAATAAAAAGAGGTCCCTATTTAGATTTGCCCCTTGTTCTATTATTGCGGTATCGCTAAAAGAACAGAAATCCTTTTCGATATTGGCTTTTGTGGTGAGGGTGCCGCTAAAATTGTACACGCTGCCACTGTTATTGCTATTTATTGCAATACTTTGGGAAAAACAGTAAACATTCTCATTAAATTGCCCAAGTAAGGTAATATTTTCGCCAAAAATAATTACGTCGCCATTATATTCCCCATCTAGTGTAATATTTCTGCCAAAGGCTACTAATAAGGAATCTACGGTTGTATTTATATTTATTTCTGACCCGCTAAAAACAATTTTATCACTGGGTATAACTTCATCAACTATATGGATGTTGCCGTTTGGGTCGGCATATGGGTCTAGGTTTGTTGCAGAAGCGGGGACGGCAGTACAAAAAATTAAAGTAAATAATAAAATCAATGGAAGTACTTTTTTCATTTCTAACTCCTCCTCTAAATTAACAATTTTGAACGGATACTTGGCTATAACTGCCTAAAACTTTTAAAGCTACCTATTCTCCATGACCACCACCGATAATGCCAACCCTATAACTATTATAAAACTATAAATTCCAAGTATGGCAAGGAAGGTTATGCTTGAAAAAAAAACTTGTGAAGATGGTAAAGAAGAATTAAATACTATGGCGAAGAAAAGCCCAAGCCAAATAAATACTTTTATAAAAATTGAAAATATAAGCCTATATGTTGTAAGTGCCTTATCGTTAAAAATAGTAGTAAATAAAAAGTCTACTGAAGTACAGGCGAAAAGGGCTAGTACCATAATAAGTGTATATAGGGCACACTCAAAAATACTGTTGCCGTAAACCATAAAGAAAATAAAAATTAATATAGCCTGCAGGAAGTTTGGTATTGCATTATAAAAAAATTGTGCGGACATTTTTTTTATATTTGATACCGGCAGAGTTTGCATAATAGGCAAATTCATTTCTTCTGCTATTTTATCCGGTATTAATGCTAAAATATAGTTAAGCATAGTTATGACAATAAGCGACGGGGAGGCATCATCAAAACGGGTTTGCGGGTTAGGTAAGCCCTTTGTAGTTATAATGAAAATTATTATAATCAAAATATTGATACCTAAAAAAAGTATATTTTTACTGGTGAGCAGAATATTATTATTCCTTAAGTATTCGATCATATATTTTGATATTAATGCCTGGGCCCCATACCCTTTAATTTGTTTAGATTGGTCTATATATTTTGTTGAAAAAAATTCTGGCAGCGCCTTGCCTTCCCCCCGTTTACGCGCCCGCATCTTTTCAAATTTAGTGGCAATATCGAAAGCTTTTGTCGCCATGCTAAAATCTAATTTAAAGGCCACAAAAATGCAAAAGCCGGTAGAGGCTACTAAAGCTAATATACCCAGAAAATCATTGGGGTTATAAACAAACTTATTGGCCATTAAGACAAAGCCTAAAAACGGGGTATAATAAAACGGTTTAGAAGTTAAAAAACCCACAATACGCCCAAGTAAGATATTGAGGTTTGGCCCTGTGACGCCGGAAAGCCCAGACACAAATTCATATATGATGAACGAAACCCTTGTAAGCGCCAATGCCCCTGCAAACAATATTGCATACCTAAAAATGCTGAAACCCGTTGGGTATTTATATTTTAATGCTAAAAGCATAAGGCCAAGGGCCAGGCACATGGCCATCGAAACAAATAGGGCAATAATTACCCTAGCCACTTCAGCTGTAGTAAAGCCAAGTAATTGTGGCATAAAAGAAAACGCCGAATACCCTAAAAAAAACAAAGCAAAAAATACCCCTGTCAGCGACTTTAAGAGCAAATAGAAAAGAGTATACTGGTTTCTAATTGGTGCAGTAAAAAAATAAGCCGCTTCAGATTTTGTTAAGGGCAAATAATCTAAATACAATAATGTAAATACAAAATAAATAGATGCAAAGGCTACAGTAATGGCGTCAAATATAATAGGCGTTGCCCTGAAATTTAAGCCAGGTATGTGCAAGCTTCGGGATGAGGCTTGTAAAGCCATCAATATAAAAGGGGTTAGGCCTATTAATATTAGGGCAATATTCCTTTTAGTATAGTTGATTACCCGTTTTCGGACATTATAAATTAATGCATTCATTCCGGATCGCCCTCCGTAATTTCAAAGAATACCTCTTCTAAACGCTTATTTTGGATCCCTGCCCTAGATGACTGTAATTTAACCGAGCCTTTTTGCAGGATTATAGCTTCGTCCCAAATATCTTCTAATGTATCTATAATGTGGGTAGAGATTAAAACGCCGCAGCCACTATTTTTTAGTTTTATAAAAATATTTTTACATTCCCGGATTGCTTTAGGGTCAAGCCCGATTAATGGCTCGTCAAACAAAACATATTTGGGGTTTGATATTAAGCCGCATATTATGCTTAATTTCTGCTTCATGCCTTTTGATAGCTCCTTTCCAAGCTTGTTTTGTTTATCGCCCAGGTCGAAAGCTTCCAGATAGTTTTCGATTTCATCATTATTTGATTTAATGCCATATGCCCTAGACACAAACTCTAAATGCTCGCGTACAGTTAAATATTCAAAAGGGTATGGGATTTCTGATACATATGAAAAAATTTTTCGGGCCTCTATAGATGTATTTTTTAGCCCGTCTATTATAATCTCCCCATTGTATTTAATTAGCCCGCTTATTGATTTTATTATAGTAGATTTTCCGGCCCCATTTGGGCCTAAGAGTAAAGAAACCTGGCCGGGTTTTATATTGAACGAAACATTATTGACAGCCAGCGCCTTTCTATATGCTTTATATAAATTTTTTACCTCTAACAATTTAAACACCCCATTCAACTTAAAGCTGGTTAATTTGAATTTAAAACACCTATACTATTATAACGCTTTTGAAGGAAGTTTTCTTCCATAAAGCCATTTATTTTTATAGAAAAATCAATTATAATTGAATTCAATGTAAGTATACACCAATTAATTAGATGTATGGGAAAACTCTAAAGTACTGGGAGATTAAAATGAAAATTATTGTAGGGCTGGGGAACCCAGAAAAGGATTACAAAAATACCCGGCATAATGTTGGGTTTGAATCTATAGACAGGATTTCTGCTGATTATAAAATAGCTGTTAATAAGCTTAGATTTAAGTCCCATATCGGTGAGGGGCATATTAATAATGAGAAAGTCATACTTGTTAAGCCACAGACTTATATGAACTTAAGCGGGGTTGCTGTTAGGGATATATTAAGCTTTTATAAATTAACAAATGAAGGGGTAATAGTAATTTATGACGAGGCAAATTTAGATACAGGGCTATTGCGGATACGGGAGCGCGGGAGTGCAGGCGGGCATAATGGGGCCAAATCTATCATTCAGTATTTAGGGACAGATGAATTTATGCGCATTAAAATTGGGATTGGCGAAAAAAACCCTAGCA
>JAITVM010000096.1 GCA_031285815.1 Clostridiales bacterium
GCAGTGGGTTATAGTAAATAAACTAAAATAGGCCGAGGGTACCTTGGGCAGCTTGCCCTTAAGGTACCCTCATCTTTTTAAAATTTAAAGCCAAACAAGCCTGGGATAAAATATGTAATTGCAATCATGATGAGCCCGGCGCAAAATATTCCGGATACAATAGCAACAAAGGATTTTTTAATAGGCATTTCGAGTACAGAAGCAATAAGTGCGCCTGTCCAGCCACCTGTGCCCGGCAGTGGTATGGCTACAAAAAGGAATAGCCCCAATAAATATTTTTTGCTGATAGAGCTGCTTTTACTGACAGCTTTTTTTTCGAGCCATTCAATTAACGGCTTTGTAAAACTAAAACCTTTTAAAAACTTAAATATTGCTTGTATGAAGATTAATATAAAAGGCATAGGCAAAACATTGGCTATAAAACAGATTAAAAACGCTTTTATAAGGGGGAGGCGCAAAATTGCGGAAGCTATTAGCCCGCCCCTCAATTCTAAAATAGGCAGCAATGAAATTATAAAAACAATAGCCTCTCCGGGTATGTTGTATTGTTGAAGAAAGTTAATGATAGTATCAGACATTTAAAATCCCCTTTTGAAATTATTATAAGCGTATATATTGCGGAGGCTTATATTTTAGGCTGCAGCTTTTCCCTTATATAATAAATTGTAAACGCAATTAAAAGCCCAAGTAAAAAACCGCATAATACGTCAGAAGCATAGTGTACCCCCAGGTAAACCCGGCTGGCCCCAATGCCAAAAACATAGAGGGCGCCTAAAACCCATGCATAAAAAACTATTGTTTTGTCTTTACAATATTTTGTAAATAAAAGTAGGGCGGCTGTTACAAACGCCATATTGTTCATGCTATGGCCGCTTGGGAAGGAATAGCCGGTTATTTTTATTAGCCTATGGATATCTGGCCTAGGGCGCATAACAATTATTTTAATTAAATTATTAATGGCAGCAGATATTATTATAGTTGCGGCTATGGTTTTACTGATGCCCCCTTTGGCCTTATGTAGTGCCAAAGCTAAAATAGCAATAATAGTGAGGGAATACTCAGAACCTAAATAGGTTAAAACATAGTAGAAGTTAAATAGGGCATGGCTGTCTCTATATATAAGGGCATATATAAATGCATCAAACCTGGCCATACCACCCGATATTGTTAAGTAAGTAGCTAAAGCTGATAAAATTAGTAGAACCAAAATAATTTTTTTTATTTTTTTTATCATAGAAGGCCCTCATAAACACTGGGATAAACTCAACAATACATATTATTCTAATATAAATAAAATATTCCGTCAATTTGTTTTACATGTCATGTATTATAATACACACTATCAAATAAGGAGCCCTGGTTTATTTTTTCTAAAAGGCCCAGTAATGCTTGTTTGCCATTTTTGCTTATCCAGTTGCCTAGTTCATGTTTGCTGATTACATAGTTATACCTTTGTGATTTTGGCTCCCCGGTATAGAACGTGTCAAATCCGCTGATTGCTGATATGTCAGTTATTTCTGAGCCGTTATTAGTGGCTTCGCTCCAAGCAGCGCCACTATATTGTTCACGGTAGTCGTTTTGAAGCGCTACGCCTTCATCAAACCAAACTGGCATTAACTGCTCATAAAACAGCTTGCCATTGTATACCCTGGAATGTACTTCTGCATGGGTCAGTTCGTGGGCTAAAATGTCCACATTTAAATATTCCGGGGATAATACAATATAGCTATATGCTTTTAAGAATACCACTGTAGAGGTATCATGGTCGCCGCCTAATTTTTTTATAGTTTCTTCATCATCGCATATAATTACAGTAGGGGAGCTTTTTATTTCGCCAAAATAATTTTTGACACGGTTTTTTGCTTCGTTAGCAATACTGGCAGCCGTGTCCATACCGTTCTTGTAACCCTTATTTATATATACAGAGCTGCCAACATTTACAAAATTCCGCAGAGGGGCAGTTGCCCGGTAGCCAAACGAAGTAAACTGGGATGTGTATATTATAAATATTACAAGTGCTAGGGCTAATAAAAATAAAGAAATTAATATTATTTTTGTTTTATTTTTTTTAATTGGCATAATACCCTCCATGTTAGTTTTATAATTATAATTGTAATTTAATAAAATTTGTTTTATTATGCTATTAACGAAATATAATCATAAAATATTGTCGGCGGAAAATGGTTTTGTTTATTGGAGGGGGACTATGAAAAAATTATTCACTGCAGCATTTTTGCTGGCCTTAGCCTTTGCATTGACATCATGTGTAAGTGCGGAGAAAAAGGTTCAAGGGGATATAGAAACAAATTTAACTAATTTAAAAAATTTGGATGAAGGGGCTATTGATGCACTAATGGCAGAAATGGTGCCGACTGAAAGTGGCTATAAAGATTTTTTTTCAGAGATGCTTAAAAATTTAGAATACGAAATTGTTGCCGTAGAAAAAAAGGAAGGCAATGAGGCTGTTTCCGTAGAAGTAAATTTAAAATCTAAAGAAATAGATGGCCTGATTGACCAATATTATAACGAGATAATTACCGGGAATATAGATGCGGTTTTAATAAACCAGCCTGTAGATAAACAGTCTATCAACGATAGTGCGCTTTTAAATTTGTTAACAGAATATAAGGGCAAATATTTACTTTTAAATGACATTACTATTAATAGGGTTTTTGAATACAAAAAAGATGGCGCCAATTGGGGGATGCAAAATAAGGCGGATTTTTATAACGCGGTTTTGGGTGATTTTATAAAAAAAGTGGAGGTTTATAAAACTGATAAGCTGCCCGCTTTATTCATAGAATCATTCCTCGGCAGGCTAAAATCTATAAACACAGAACATATAGCAGCGCTAAGCGGTGCGGGGCAGGCCAATAATGTACAATTTGAACTCTATGCTAAGTTTTATAACAATATGGATTATGAAATATTGAAAACAGAAAGCCTAGGCGAAGGTAAAACTAAATTTAACATAAGGCTAGATATAATTGATTCGGGGAAGACCTTTAAAGATTTTGGGGATAAGTATATCCAGTATATCAAAAATTCTATTGATACCAAAAAAACCCCGACAAATTCAGAATTGGAAACGCAAACTTATAAACTGCTTATGGAAAGCATAGATGGCAATAAAACAAACAAGGCCTCAAAGGAGACCACCTTGATTGTAAATAGTGTTTTGGATATTGAAAACTTGACGGAATTTTTTAAGGTGGTATTTGACGATGTCAGCCTAAACTCTGCTAATACAACGAAAGAGATTTCTGAACGGATGCAAAATTTATATAGCTGAGCGGGTGTATGGGTTATTGTGAAGCAGCATTAGGCAAGAGGGCGCCCCGCAGGGGTGCCCCCGCCTAATTAATACCCGGCTTAATATTCTTTAAACAATAAATATATAAGTAGTAGAAAAAGGATACCGTCTATATTTTGGGTATTTTTTTTCTTTAGTGAATGTTTCCGAAAAGGTTCAGGGATATCTGCAAGGCCTTCCATCATAAACAAACCACCTCTTAAATTACAGCAATTGTTATTGCTTTATTTTTAATATGTATGCCCATGCTTATACATATGATAAAACTTAACAGGATATGCACTTACGTTCGTTTCATAAAATCACCTTGAATTGGAATATGATCGTGATTTTGCAGCCTTTACAGCTGAGTTTCTAATTTTTCTGTCTTAGAAGCAAAATTTCTTAATAAAAATTCTTCAATAAAGCTTTTGGTGATTTTGTTTTTCAAAAATATATTATTAAAGAATGTTGTAAAATCAAGGGTTTCAATGGCTTGTAAATACATGGGTATTTTATGAAACGAACATGTCCTCGTTTCAGCCATTATGGACAGAGCCAGAAGACCTATTATTTTTGACTGTAAAAAAAATTTGAAAATTCAACTTTATGTAAGAAGAGTATAATTTTATTTAAATTTTTAGAAATCGTCAACTTCAGCGATTCCTTTTTTGTCTGCATTTCTACATTCTATTAAAGTAATTATTGCTGCAAAAACACCTGGTAACCAACCTATTAAGGTCGCTAGTACAAGTAATGGTATAGTGCACGCAAAACCAATAGGGAAGTTATCAAAAACCTTTGAAACGCTAATTTTAAATGTGCTCAAAACATTTCTCCATGCGTATTTTATTCCTACACCATACAGGAAGCCTATTACTGCACCACCTAGAAAATTAGCTAACTCTCCAGAACCAGAATTGAGGAAAACTAATCCTATTACAATTGCAGCTATACATCCTCTTATTAATAGTTCGGTTAATTCTTTTTTAAACATAAAATTCCTCCGATATTAATATTAGCTTAAACGTTTTATTCAAAATCGTCACATCTATCGTCAGATTCAACAAACTGAGAATGTTTTCTGCACCAAAACATCCCTTTTCTGCTATCCCATTCAGCATATCTACACCTTGAACAACGGCGCATATATTTCCTCCTTCAAATATTAAATTTACGCTTAGTATAACATAAATTATATTAATTCTCAATAATATTTACATTAATTTCTATTAAATTTATCTTTTTGTTTATTTTCATTTATAACTAGATAGAACACAATAAAATATCTTAAAAAGTACAATATTAGCT
>JAITVM010000224.1 GCA_031285815.1 Clostridiales bacterium
TGAGGGTTTGGGTGTAAAAATACAATATAAAACGGATATAAAAGAAAAATTCTTTGCCGAAAATAAATTCGACCGGATTATTATTGCAACCGGGGCGAAGCCTGTTAAATTACTGGCCAAGGGTGCGGACATGCCCCATGTTGTAACAGCGCCGGATGTGCTTGAGGGGCTTGTTAATGTAGGCGGGAATGTGGTTGTTATAGGCGGCGGGCAAGTCGGCGCGGAAACTGCTAACCACCTTGCCGTACACCTGAAAAATGTAACCTTGGTTGAAATGCTCCCGGAAATTGCGCCGGATGAGCCACTTGCCCCACGCTGGCATTTATTGCGCTCATTAGACAACAGGAAAGTCCGGATGATGACCAATACAAGCGTAACTGAGATAAAAGAAAAATCTGTTATCTTAAAAAAGGGCATCGATGTATTTGAAATCCCTGCAGACACAGTTGTAGTAGCGGCTGGCTCCAAGCCGGACAATACATTGGCCGGCAAGCTGGCTAAAAAAGGCCACAATGTATCTGTAATTGGCGACGCCAAAGAAACTGGTTTAGTATTAGACGCAACAAGCCAGGCTTTTAACACTGTTATAGACTTTTAATTAAATTTAATATTCAAGCATGGATTGTTCTAAAACGCTGCGGCCGGGAATTTATAAACCGCGGCTTTTTTTGTGCGCCAAAGCTAGGGGCTACATATAGGGAAAATTAGCGCATATAAATAATATGGTAAGCAATCCCGGATTTATTAAAAATAAAATTATGGAAGTGTGTGTATATGATTCATATTGCTAAACCTTTTTTAGGGGATGAAGAGAAGGAAGCTGTTTTATCGGTTTTAAGCAGCGGCATGATTGCATCGGGTGATAAAGTTTTGGAGTTTGAAAAAGCATTTTCTTCTTATATTGGCTTAAAAGAATGCATTGCCTGCTCGTCCGGCACAACAGCCCTTGAGCTTGCATTGCGCGCTTTGGGTATTGGCCCGGGCGACAAGGTACTAACAACCTCCTATTCTTTTATTGCTTCTACAAATTGCATTATTTATGTTGGTGCAACCCCGGTTTTTACGGATATTGACCCGGATAGCTTTTTAATGTCGCCGGAAAATATCCGCAAAGCTTTAGAAAAACATCCTGATATTAAAGCGGTTTTGGTTGTCCACTTGTTTGGCCAGGCTTGTGATATGGAAGAGGTACAGGCTATAGCAAAAGAAAAGGGGCTGCTTCTTATTGAAGACTGTGCACAAAGCCATGGCGCATTATATAAAGGCAAAAAAAGCGGGTCTTTTGGCGATGCGTCCTGCTTTAGTTTTTACCCCACAAAAAATATGACAACCTCTGAAGGCGGCGCCGTTTTATTTAAAGACAAAGAAGTAGCGGATAAATGCCGGATGCTTGTCAACCATGGCATGAAAAAGCGCTACTGCCACGAAATAATCGGCTATAATTACCGGATGACTAATATAGCGGCGGCAATAGGCCTTGAGCAGCTTAAAAAATTACCAGCTTTTAATGCCAAGCGCCAAAAAAATGCCGCGTGGCTCTCTGGGCATATTAGTAACCCGTTTATTAAGCTGCCAAAAATAAACTCAAACTGTGAACATGTTTTTCATCAGTATACGGTGAAGGCCCAGGGCCGCGGCAGCTTTATCCGGCACCTTGAAGCCAATGGCGTTGGGTATGGCATATTCTACCCTATGTCTATCCCGGAACAGGGGTGCTATAAACATTTAGGGTTTGAAACAAATTACCCGGTTGCGGATGAAATTAAAAAGCAGGTTGTAAGCCTGCCAACCCACCCAATGTTAACGGATGGCGAATTAGAAACAATTGCCCAGGTAGTTAATAGTTTTTTTGA
Organism: Clostridiales bacterium; assembly: GCA_031285815.1. GTDB lineage: Bacteria > Bacillota > Clostridia > Lachnospirales > JAITVM01 > JAITVM01. The sequence goes on from JAITVM010000224.1 coordinate 1,854, forward strand.
GTAAACCCGAAAAGCCCTGCCCCTGACGTGCACTAAAATATGGGGGTATGAATATATTGGTTTAATTAATAACAACCGCCACTTAGGTGGGGGCTGTATTTTGGATTGCTCCAAAATTGGATTGCTCCAAAAAATGAAGGGTGATGCGCTTTGAAAATGAATGTTGCGCTGATAGGGTTTGGGTATTGGGGCCCGAATATTGCCAGAAATATTATGGCCAGCGAAAAACTACATCTCTATGCCATTTGCGATACCATACCCGCCAGGCTAGAACGTGCCCGCAAATTATATGGGGCGGTGCCGGTAAAATTTGTTTCTGGTTACGAAGCTTTACTTGAATGCCCTGATATAGGCGGAATTGTTATAGCTACCCCCACAAAAGCCAATTATCAATTAGCAATGGGTGCCATTAAATACGGCAAACATATTTTTATTGAAAAACCAATGACAGCCACAAGCGCACAAGCCTATGAAGTTGCCGCAGCGGCAGAAAAGGCTGGGGTAATTATACATGTAGACCATATCATGCTCTATAACAAAGTTATTTTATATATAAAAAATATGATAGATAGCGGGGAATTGGGCGAATTAATATATTACGACTCTTCACGCATGAACCTGGGCCCAATACGGAAGGATGTAAACGCAATGTTAGACCTTGCTGTGCATGATTTGGCTGTGATTGATTATTTATCAGGGGGGGGAGCCCCATTATTTGTAGATGCTGTTGGCGGCTCCGGCTACGGCAAGCAAGAAACATTGACCTATTTAACAATGAAATATGAAGGCTTTATTGCGCACTTGCGGTCAAGCTGGATTTCGCCAATAAAAGAGCGGCGTATGATTATAGGCGGCACAAAGAAAATGGTTTTATTCGATGATGTTAAGAGCATTGATAAATTAACGGTTTATGATAGCGGGATAGAAGTAAATGCATCAGACATATATGGTGATTATGAATATAAAGTGCGTACTGGCGATATCCAAATCCCATATATCGAGCAGGAAGATTCTTTGTTTAATAGCCTTGACCACTTTGCTTTATGTGTGGAAAAAAATATGCCGTCACGGTCCTCGCCACTTCAGGCTATCCGTGTAATAGAAACTTTAGAGCGGGCCCAAATTTGTTTAGAGGCAAATGGCGGGCTGTTAAGCTTTAGCCAGTAAGTTTAAAAAGGGGGTTACGTATGGAAGGCATACCAATTACAAAGCCATATTTTGATGGCATGGAAATTGATGAGATAAAAAAAACCTTGGATTCAGGCTGGGTGGCACAAGGGCCTAAGGCCGCACTTTTTGAAGAAATGGTTTCGGCCCATGAAGGCATTGCTTATGGTGTTTCGTCAACATCCTGTACCACAGCGCTACAGCTAGCAATCCGGGCATTGGGTGTTGGAAGGGGGAATGATGTAATCCTGCCGTCGTTTACATTTATTGCTACGGCTAATGCTGTTGTGTGTGAAGGCGCTGTGCCTGTCTTAGTAGATATTTGCCCGGAGTCGTTCACCATGAGTATTGAAGGGCTTAAAGAGGTAATAAGCCGCTACAAAAAAGTTAGGGGCAGCTTAATAAACACGATTTCGGGAAATGTATTAAAACTAATTATTCCTGTCCATTTATTTGGCCTATGCGCCAATATGCCGGAAATAAACCGTATAGCAGAAGAAAATGGCTTAAGTGTTTTAGAAGATTCCGCCTGTGCGCTTGGTTCAAAAATTGGCGGCAAGCATCAAGGCTCCTTTGGAAATATGTCTTGCTTAAGCTTCCACCCACGGAAATCTATAACGACCGGCGAAGGTGGCATGGTTTTGACTGATAATTTAGTTTTAGCGGAAAAGCTGCGCAGCTTAAGGAACCATGGCGCTGCGGTTTCCGGCTATGAACGGCACGGGGGGGCTGATAAGGGGTCACTTTTGCCGGAATATAATGAACATGGCTACAATTTCCGCATGACAGATATCCAAGCGGCGATGGGTATAGCGCAAATGAATAAGCTGGATTATATACTTAGCGAACGGAAGAAAAAGGCAGCTTATTACGATAGGCTACTGGAACCGGTAAAGGCGCTAAAAATACCTTCCGCCCCGGATGGCTATGGCCATACCTACCAGTCATATGTTTGCCTTGTGAATATAGGCTCTGTAGGCAGCATGGAACAGGCGGAAAATTTGCGGGATGGGGCAATGCGTGCTTTGGCTGGGCAAAATATCAGTACCCGGGTTGGGACGCATGCGGTCCATAACACAGGGTATTATAAAAAGCGCTTCCGTTTTAGGCGTGAAAGCTTCCCCGTAGCGGATATGTGCGAAAGGCTTTCTATAGCCCTGCCTTTGTTCGTGCAAATGACAAACATGGAACAGGAACTGGTAGCTTCTATTTTAAGCGGCTTCTTTAATGGTTAGGGGGATTGTATGCGCGGGTTAAACGGGAAAAATGTTTTGATAACCGGTGGCGCCGGGTTTATTGGCAGCCATTTAGCAGAACCGGTTTTAGAAGCCGGTGCCGCAAAGCTAGTTATTTTAGATAATTTTTTTGTAGGGAAAATGGGTAATTTATCGGCGGTTAAAGATAAAACAAATGTAATAGTTTACCGGGAGGATGCGTCGGATTTGCATGCGGTAGAGGCTGTAGTGCGTAATGAGCATATACAGGTAGTATATAATATGGCGACGATGGCCCTTAATTATTCTTTTTTCAACCCACATACGGCATGTATGGTAAATATCCGGATAGCGGATACTTTATTGCATTTATTAAGGAACGGCGAATTTGAATCCTTGATACATATGTCGTCGTCTGAAGCCTACGGAACTGCATTATATGCGCCAATGGATGAAAACCACCCGCTTAACCCAACTACGCCTTATGCTGCAGGCAAAGCATCTGCAGATTTGATGGTTAAATCTTTTTGTAACTTATACAATTTGGATGCCATTATAATAAGGCCCTTTAATAATTATGGCCCAAGGCAGAATATCGATGGTGGCCTGGCTGGGATAATCCCGGTGACTGTGCGCCGGGTATTAGCCGGTGAAAAACCTGTGGTTGAAGGCGGCGGTTTACAGACCAGGGACTATATTTATGTATCGGATACCTGCCGCGCACTAATTTCCGCATATGGGCATGACGGCCTGGGCGGCGAAATAATTAACTTAGGCTCGGGTACAGAATATAAAATTATCGATATCATCAATTATATTTGTAGTTACATTGGGTACAAGGGCGAAATTGAATTCCGGGAAGGGCGGCCGGCGGATGTAAAAAGGCTTTGCGCATCTTCAGAAAAAGCTAAAAACCTGTTGGGCTTTGAAGCGGAAATTAGTTTTGAAGAGGGCATGGCTAAAACTCTGGATTGGTATTTGAGTGGATATCATTAAAAAGGGGGCAGAAAAAATGGGTATTATTCCGGGCATGCCGGGTTGGGGCGGCCGGTTTGAAAAATTGGCAGTTACATTTATGGATGCTGAAAAATTCCTTAATGCTGATGAAAAAAATGAGTTTTTAAGGGAGAATGTTATAGTCCGGCAGTTTACGGATAAATTGCTGACCGATTCTGAACGGGCGGCGTATTATGGCTTGCCGGAAGGCTGCCGGATGCGCGAGAATGCGAAAATCATTTGCCCCGAGAAATTAAAATGCGGCAAATATGTTTATATTGGCGAAAATGTTATACTCGACGCCAGCGGCGGGCTAGAGGTTGGCACACATACTACCTTTGCGGCCGGGGTTTTTATTTGGACCCATACTTCACACAAAGCAAATATAGCTATGGCTAACTACCCAAGCAGCGGGATGATAATGCGCAAACCTACAAAAATAGGAAGCGGCGTTTTTATCGGCGGGCCCAGCGTTGTGGTGAGCGGGGCTTCTATTGGCGACCGGACGGTAGTTTTGCCAATGAGCTGCGTTACGGGCGATATCGCCGGCAACTGTATGATAGGCGGCAGCCCGGCGAAAATTATAAAATCTTTATAATTTATAAAATTAACCCTTTGTTTAAGGGCTTATATTAAATATTTTTGGTTTTTGACCCGAACGGAGGTTAACCAATTGGATAATGGACATTCATTAAATAAGCCAGGGCCAAAGGTCTGTGTCACAATGCCATGCTACAACCATGAAAAATATGTAGGCCAAGCAATTGAAAGCGTATTAAACCAGACCCATGCCAATTTAGAATTATATATCATAAACGATGGCTCTACTGATAATTCAAAACAAGTTATTGAAAAATATATAGGTGATGAAAGGGTACATTATTTTGAATTCAAAAAAAACACCCATTATTTTGGCGTTATCCGCATATATGATAAATTTATAAGGGAATCGGGCGCTAAATATGTGGCGACGCTTGCATCCGATGATATGTGGGCTTTAGATAAGCTTGAAAAGCAAATAGGCTTGCTTGAAAATAGCCCATACTATAAAGCCTGTTTCACATGGGACCAGGTTTTATATGAAGACGGCGCAGGGAGCTGGATGTTAGCGGAAGATTATTCTTTCCAAGGCAACAAAAGCAGGTTCGAATGGTTTTACTTTTTTTTCAGATGGGGCAATAGGATAAATTCTTGCTCTATGCTGATGGATAAAGAGGTTTATCTGGAGCTTGGTGGCTATAACCCTAATTTCCGGGCAATCGGCGATTTATATTTATGGATGCTTTTAGCTACAAAATACCCATTTTATTTGATACCGGAAAAACTTACTTATTATAGGCGCCACGGCAACAACCTCTCTACAGTGGATGTGCACAGCATCCAGCTTGCTACGGAGGATTATATACTCACAAAAAATTTAATTGTTGATATGGGCAGAGATTATTTTGTAAAAACTTTTACAGAATTAATAATCTTTAGCGATTGGGATAACCCATTTGCATTGCCTGCCGAAAAAATTATGCTTTTATTTTCGTTAGGGCGTGCGGAATACGACCAGGTTGCTATGGAAATTTATATAGCGGGGTCAGCTAATGAAGGCTTTGCGGAATTTATGGAAACGAGGTACGGGTTTACTACGGGCTGGCTGGATTATTTAATGCGAAATTCCGGTTTGGCTTCCGTAGGGAAGCAGCCGGCACATGGCTACGAGTTTGCGGCTTCATTTAGCCGCGCGCAAATTCTTTTAGGGGATATTGCCGCAGGGTCGTTAGCGCCTGAAAAACTACATATATACCCGTATAATTTTTTATTTGACCTATTACAGAAAAATAACTTTAAAGGGGAAACGGAAGCAATAAAAGGGCTGCTATACTCTGTGCAAAAACAGCAGTTTATGCAGAAGCAAAAAAGAAAAGTTGTGTTTGTTGTTGGCGGGGCCTCCGGCTGGGGTTCTGATTTAAGCGGCTACCCTTGGATTGATGCGGGGAAGGATAATATTTATTTTAGCCTGCTCCCGGAAAGGGCTAAGGTTTTTATTGATGATACAGAATATAATTATAAAGCGCCGCCTACGGCTAAGTGTTTAGATTTATTTGTAAAAGGGGAGCACTACATCGCCTCTTGCATGGAGATGGGCCTTTACCCGGATCTGCTGGTGTTTGTAGACTGCATTAATACAGGGTATTCTTGGGATTACTTATTAATAAAACATTCGATGGATGTATTGGTAGCATATATAGATTCCGGTACGGTTGAAGGCGGAATAGAGTATAGCTGGCCGATTGTACATTTTTTTGATGGTTTAAAT
>JAITVM010000241.1 GCA_031285815.1 Clostridiales bacterium
ATATATATACATATTTTTTTGCCTGGTTAAGTATATCAATGTAAACGCTTTCACCTAATTGCTCAGTATCAAGGGGCGAATCGGCAAAAGGCTGGACAAACCCATCATTTGGCTCTTTATATCCGGAATTATTTTTATAAATGGCGCAATCTTTTATTATTAAAGACGGTTGGCAAAAGGCATTCCATGCTTCTATAAACATAAGTGTGAAACTCCAGCAAGCGTCGCCATTAAGGCGTATGCCCGTGTCTTTCCATACACCAAATTTTTTATCCTTATTAATATATTCGTCAGATATGTTTATCCCGCCATTAAACGCAGTAACCCCATCAATAACCATAATCTTTCTGTGGTCCCGGTTGTTCATTACAAGATGCATTAGCGGGACAAAAGGGTTGAATGTAACTATTTTAATATTTGCGGATTTTAATTTTTGTAAATAAAGGGGTGTGAACAAACCCAGGGAACCAACGTCGTCATAGATCAACCGTATATCGATGCCCTCTTCGGCTTTCTTGGTTAATATATTAAGGATTTCATCCCACATGCTGCTTTCCGATATTATAAAATATTCCATAAAAATAAATTTTTTTGCGGAAGATAATTCTTTAAGCATGTCTTCAAACATTAATTCGCCAAATGGGTAATACTTTGTATTTGTCCCATTATATGCCGGGTATGAAGAGATATTTTGTATATAATTTAAGGTACCGGCTACCCTTTTGCCGTAGAGCCCATATACATTAGGGTTACGTATATCTGGGTTTAAAAGCGTAGACATTTGTCTGTGTTCATTGCTCATACGCTTATTTAGGTTTTTTGAAGAATGCTCAAGCCCAAATAAAAAATATAGTATCCCACCCGAAATTGGCAAAAGCATTATCACGATTATCCAGCTGACTTTATAAGCGGGGGATTCAACTTTTTTTACAAGGAATATAACTGTAAGTATACTAATAGTATAACTAACGGCGGTAATGGCGGGGAGATAGTTGACAAATTTATAAAGCGCAATGCCAAATATAATAATTTGAAGAAGAATGAGCAACACCGTAATGTTAAGCCGTGTAAGTACCTTTTGAAATATTTTCATAAGCAATCGCCCCCCGGTTGTTAGATGCATTGGCCCTATACCCTTTTAATTATTGCCTATTACTAAAATCAGTTGGCCCCAGCCATTTCTTTGTTATTGACTTCCCTAATAATCTGGCCATCTTTTATAGTAAGGATACGTTCGGTTTCCTCTGCAAGCTCCTCGTTGTGTGTGATTAAGATTATTGTTTTGCCTTCTTGCTTATTAAGCTTATGGAAAATATCCATAACAAGCCGGCCTGTGCGTGAATCCAGCGCACCGGTTGGTTCGTCGGCCAGGATAATCTCAGGGTCGTTAGCCATTGCGCGGGCTATTGCAACCCTTTGTTTCTGGCCGCCGGAAAGCTCGTTTGGAAGGTGGTTTGTACGCTCCGCCATATCAACAAGCTCCAATAGCTCTTTAGAACGTGAATTTCGTTTAAGCATGGGCACACCGGAGTATAGCATAGGTAGGGCTACATTTTGTAGCGCGGTAGAACGGGGTATTAGGTTAAAGGTTTGAAAAACAAAACCGATTTTTTTGTTGCGTATGTCGGAAAGTTTATTGTCGCTTTGTTTTCCAATATTCTCGCCACTCAATATATAATTGCCCGAGGTTGGCCTATCTAAAGCCCCGATTATATTCATTAGCGTTGACTTGCCTGACCCGGATTGCCCAACTATGGAGACAAACTCGCCTTTATGGATTTTCATGCTTATATTATTTAAAATTAATAGTTCGTTTGGGGTGCCGATATAAAATTTTTTCACAATGTTTTCCATATCAATTACAGGCTTCAAATCTAAAACACATCCTATTCTGTAAGAACCGCCAAATTAAACCGTTCGCGCTGGTGGTTATATATTTTTTTATCGAATTTAAAAATATTATCTTAATATCAAAACTTAATCTTTTGAATCTGATTTTTTCCTTTCGTAATAAACAATTATGCTTTCAAAAATATCTTTTAATACTGCAATTATCGGTATAGCGGCTATCATCCCTAAAACCCCGGCGACAGCTTCGCCTATGGTTATACTTATGATAATAAGTAAAGGGCTTAGGGAGAATGAATCGCCCATGAGCCTAGGCTGGATTATATTCCCGTCAATTTGCTGGGTAACAATGAGTACGACCGCAGCTATCGCCCCGGTAGGGAGGCCTTGTGTAAAAGCTACAATCATTACCGCGATTATGGAACCTATTATCGAGCCGAAATACGGGATATAGTTTATGAGGCCTAATGTCAGGCCAAGTACTAAAGCGTAGGGCGAGCCTAATAAATATAATTCTATTGCGGATAGGCTACCGATAATCAGCCCGTCTATTGTTTGGGTATAAATATATTGTTTAAAATTTTTATTTAGCTTGCCTGCATATTTAATTATCGCCGCATAGGCGCCAGAGGTTGAAAATACGGTTAATAGCCGGCGCAGGAATGTTTTGAATTTATCTTTTTCAACTAAAATATAAATCGAAGATATAAACGCTAAAAAAATATTAAACACTGCTGACGAGAAGCCGAGCAATGCGTTGATTGAAGATAAAATGTTATCTAGGTTAAGGCCCTGCAGGGTTTCTTCAACCATGGCCATTATTTTGTCTATGCTAATATGGAGGCCAATTATATCCAGGCCGTTTATATAATCTACAAAATCCAATAGCCTATCATAATATGTTGGGGTATTAGAAATAAAGAGCGATACGTTGCTATAGATTGCAGGTATAAT
>JAITVM010000269.1 GCA_031285815.1 Clostridiales bacterium
AAGGGGGTTTTTTAACACCTGCATAATTAAAAACTTGAGGCCTTTTTTCCCGCCCTTACATGACTCTAAAGAAATAACTGAAAGTACTGTTAATGTAGGTACTATGGCTGCTAATAAAATAGTTATTATGCCCAAGTCATCGCTGCCATAAATTGATGTATATATTGGAAGGGCTATAATTGCGCAGTTGCTCCTAAAAAAACCTTGGATTAATGAGCCGCGTTTTTCTGGGCTATACTTCGGAATAAACAAAAAGAGCAAACATAAAATAATACATAAAGATAAAACAGCCAGCATACTCAAAAAAATAGTTTCCTTATTTAAAATAGATAAATCCATGCTATATGCGTTTACAAACAAAAGTATTGGCAATAGCAGGTTGAAGGCCAGCTTGTTCATTTCAGATATGCCGGTTGCACTTATGATTCTGCAGCGCCTGCAGGCATAGCCCAAAAGCATCATTATAACAATTGGGGTTATGGCGTTAAAAGCTAAAAAAAATGGTTCCATAGTTATTGCCCCGCTTTAAATTAATTTTAGTAGGCAAACAAATTTATAGCCCCCAGTTTATTTATTCTATAATAAGTTTATCTTCATGGCAATATTTCGGGCAGGGTACCGGATAATAATTTTAAAAAAATATTGTTTTCTATGACAATAATGTGGTAAAATCATAAAAGGTGATTAGATATGCGGTTATTTGTAGTAGTTATTTTATTTTTTACTTTATTTACAACAAGTGCTTATGCCGCCAAATCGGCTCGGCCTGTCATATTAGGCGGCCCGGTTATAAGCACATTTGACAAAGACTATACATCTATTGAATACACCTTGGATTTATCGCGGAAAACGGATATAGGTTTTACCTTGTTTTTTCACACAAGCGGCAACCCGACTGACATTACATGGGATATAACATTTTATGCCCAAAATTTCTTTAGGCAGTTTTCAGATTCGTCCGACGGGCTGGAAGAAAATATGAGTATTAATGAAGTAGCCTGGAATAAAGATAGTTTGAGCTTGCCGGCTGGGAACTATTCTGTAAAGATATCTGTCCCAGAATCATTATTTATTAAAAATAGCCAGCCTGTTGATTTTTTATTTGAAGTTGTTTCAAACAGCACTACGGGTTTGACAGCGGATAGGCCAAGTGAATGGGCTGAAGCGGAGATAAATGCGGCAATAGATAGCGGTGTCCTGCCAAATGATTTAAAATCAAATTTTACGTCAAATATAACACGTGCCGAGTTTGCAAAATTAATTTCTTATTATACTATAAAAAATATTTCAGGGGCACCCGGCGCTTCAATTACTGCAATGGACGAATGGCTTAATGACCCAAATTTTTATAGGCTTTGTGGTTTGGAGAAAAGGAGCTATGTATTTTCAGATACAAACGACAAGTATGTGAATTTTGCTTATTCTGTAGGCATAATATCCGGTGTCGGTGATGGGGTGTTTAACCCAAACGGGTTAATTACCCGGGAGCAGGCGGCTATAATGTTAGCCAGGGCCGCCAAGTCTACAAACAAAGGGATAAATTTAGGGGATTCACCTAGCTTTGTTGATTCTGCCCAATTTTCCCCTTGGGCCCAAGAGCACATAAGTTATATTACATCTGTTAAAACATATGATACCGGCGACGCAGTTATGGCTGGCGAAGATGGCGGCAGGTTTTCGCCTCATAAAAATTATACCCGCGAACAGGGGGTAGTTACAGTTATGAGGCTTATGCGCGCAACAGCGCAATAAGGCTTTAAAAAAAATAAAACTTACCTAAGAGGTTTAGAAAAATAATAACCCGAGTAGGTGGAAAACCATGTTTATTTTAACTTGGTTTCTACAGGCTGGGGGTTAGTAATTTTAAACCTGATAGGTAAGTTTTTTTAATATTTAGTTAAATTCTTCAAGCGGTTCGAACTCATAACCCATTTCCCTATACTTAACTATCATCTCACCTAATATTTCTGCATTTGTTTTAGATATATTATGCAATAATATAATGGCGCCGGGGTGTACCCTTTCCGTTAATTTATCTAAAGCATGGCTGTTCGCTGGCTGGTTGTTAATGTCATAATCTTTATAAGCCACACTCCAAAACATGGTTTTGTAGCCAAGCTCCTTTGCGAACTTTAAACTTTGTTCGCTATATTTGCCTTCCGGTGGCCTGTAATATTTTTTCATTTCTTTGCCAACAACGTTATAATATTCTTCTTCTGCCTTTTCGAGCTGCTCCTTAAAGCTTTCTATGTCGTAGACCTTAGACATATCTTTATGCCTTATAGTATGGTTACCAACTAAGTGCCCTTCTTTGACCATCCTCCGGACTATTTCTGGGTTCTCCTTAATATATGTGCCTACTAAAAAGAACGCGGCTTTTACTTTGTATTCTTTAAGTATGTCCAGCATTTTTTCGGTATACCCATTTTCATAGCCTGCGTCAAATGTTAGGTAAACCTTTTTTTTATTATTGTCCCCGACAAAATAAGCATCAAACTCTTTTAAATAAGATTGGGATTCGTTGCCTACCGGCTGGGCTTCTTTTTTTTCGAAGCCCAGCCCCCAGTCTTTAGCGTTAATAGGGTTTTGGGCGGTAATACTAAAAAGGATGAATAATATAAAAATTTTCTTTTTCATTTATGCATCTCCTTAATTAACTTTTTAATTTTAGCATACGCAATATATATTTTTTTAAAGCAGAGACATTTATCCAATAGAGGTTTTTCATGATTGATATTGAAATATATTTAAATGCAATCAGGTTTGTAAAGTTTTGACATTGATTAAAACCGTCAAATTATTTAAAATATAATTTAGGGCGTTAATACAATTAAAGGTAATTTGCGTATGTATTTAAGCGGGGGCATGACAAAATCAAGCTTTTGTATACAAAAGGCTTTTTGATGTGCCTGAAAGATATTTGCGAAAGAACCGATAAGTACTTAGTATATAATCGGAAGCATAAATGGCAAATTCCGATTATGGATAATCATATTTTTTGGAGGATGGAATTAATGAAAAAAGGCACTATAATCACGATTGCCACTATGGCAGTTGTGGTAGCCGCAGTTGGGTTTATTGCTAAAAATGTTTTCGGCAAAGAAACCCCGGTTTCTGTAAATACAACCAGCCTGGAAAGGGGCGAGCTTGTTGACAGCGTCAGCGTTAAGGGTGTCGTTGAAAGCACGGATTCAAAAAATGTATACGCGGCAGCAAGTTATAAAATAAAAACTGTTAACGTAGAATTAGGCGATGTAGTATCCTCCGGGGATATTTTGTGCGAGCTTGACGTAGCCGAATTAGAGAGGCAAATACGCCAAAGGAAAGCCGAGCTGGATGCCACCCAGCAGTCTAATTATAACCAGCTCTCAAGTAGCATGCGTTCATATGAGGATGCTAAAAATATATTAGACTCCGGCAAAAATGCGAATATAATAAACGCCGGAAATGCCATTAAAACAGCGGAGATAACATTGTCAAATGCGCGCAAAAATTATGAGGATAAAATAAAAGAGCTAAATGAAAGCACAAACGCATCGGTGGTCAATGCGTTAAACTCTTTAAAATCGGCAGGGCTGGATTTGACTACGAAACAAAAAACATTAGAAGACAATACAATTTTATATAACGAAGGGATTATCTCTTATGAGGTTTTTCATCAATCTGAAATTGCGGTAGAGGCGGCCCAGAACTCATATAATAGCAATGCTTCTACGCTTGAAAATGCACAAAATGCACTTAATACTGAAATAGAATCATTAAAAAAATCATTGGATTCAGCTGAAGTTACTTACAATAATGCTGTTGCGGCAGAAGAAGCGGCACGCATTGGCGCGGAACAAGATATTAAAACATATGAAGACAGGGTTACAAGCGCAGAAGTTTCAATGAATTCGGATTCACAAATTGTCGCCATACAAAACCTAGAGGAGCAAATAAAAGACTCCATTGTCGCTTCCCCTATTTCAGGGACAGTTACGGCTGTTTATGCTACAGAGGGCGCAATATCGAGTGGTTTATTATTTGTGGTTGAAGACACAAACAGCCTGAAGGTCATAACAAAGATAAAGGAATATGATTCCGGCAGGGTTGCCCTGGGCCAGGAGGTTGAGATAAAAACAGATGTTACCGGCGATGAGGTTTTTAAAGGCGTTATTGATAAAATAGCCCCTACCTCTGTCAAAGGCGCTAATGGTGAGCCATTATCGACAGACGATGTTGAATTTGAAACAGAGGTTAAAGTTTTATCCGAAAGCACGCCGCTTAAAATTGGTATGAACACACGGCTGACAATAGTAGTCAAGCGCCTCGGGGATGTGTTTTATGTCCCTTATGACGCAGTTTTAGATAAAACAGAAGGCGTTTCAGTA
>JAITVM010000278.1 GCA_031285815.1 Clostridiales bacterium
CAATGTCTATGGCGGCGGCGGCGGCAGGTGCTGACGGGTTAATTATTGAAGTGCATAATAACCCGGCCGCGGCTTTATGCGATGGGCAGCAGTCTATAACCCCAGATAACTTTAACAAATTAAGCAAACGTGTGTACAAATTAAGGGAAGCTATATTTTAGCCGCAAAATGAGGACCACCCGTCAAACGGGTGGTTTCCTCCACGGCTATAAGCCGTGTACTGCCGACTAGCGTCTAAAGGCGCTAGCTTTCACATTGTTCAAGCTACATCGTCTTTGTCACTTTTGCCACCCCTAAAGGGGCATTTTTATTACCAGCTACCCCTTAAAGGGGTCGTTATACTCTTTGACACTCAATTTATCCAAAGCTATATCATGAGTTTCTTGTTCTTTAATATACTTCTGAATGGTTGCTTCATTTAAGCCTACTGTACTTACATAATACCCCTCTGCCCAAAAATGTCTGTTCCCAAATTTATACTTGAGGTTTGCATGCTTGTCAAACATCATCAACGCACTTTTTCCTTTTAGATAACCCATAAAGCTCGATATACTTATTTTGGGCGGTATACTTACTAACATGTGGACGTGGTCTGGCATTAAATGCCCCTCTATTATTTCCACACCTTTGTATCCACACAGTTGCCTTAAAATTTCCCCTACACTGCTCCGATATTGATTATATATTATTTTTCGTCTATACTTAGGTGTAAAGACAATATGGTACTTGCACATCCATTTTGTGTGCGATAGGCTATTTGTTTTATTTGCCATTAGAAATCACCTTTCTCTTTTAATAGTAGCTTGAACAACTCTATTTTATCAGAAAGGTGATTTTGTGCTATAAGCACCTTTTTTCCACCCGCACAGCGGGTGGTTTTTTGTTTCGCATTGCTCATTTCTCTTATCAGAGAAACTCGCTTTATGCTCAACTGGCTTAAGCCATAAAAACCAGGCCAGCCCCCGCTTAAGTTAAGCAGGGGCTGGCCCTAATTTTTCTAATAATGTATAGGGCTATTCGATCTCCTGCCGGCCTTTAAATGCCCGTGACAAAGTAATTTCGTCAACATATTCAAGGTCCCCGCCGACAGGTACGCCATGGGCTATACGCGTAACCTTTACACCCAATGGCTTAATCAAGCGGCTGAGATACATGGCGGTAGCTTCCCCTTCAACATTTGGGTTTGTAGCAGCGATTACTTCCTCACATTTATTATCTTTTAACCTATTGAGCAGCTCTTTAATTTTCAAATCGTCCGGCGATACGCCATTCATTGGGGATATGCTCCCATGCAGGACATGATAGAGGCCAAAATATTCATTTGTTTTTTCATATGCAGCCATATCACGTGGGCCTTCTACCACCATAATCATCTTTTCATCGCGCTTAGTGTTACCGCAAATTTTACAAGGGCTTTGGTCTGTTATATTCTGGCATAGTTCACAATATTTCAAATTAAGTTTTGCTTCCAAGATAGCTTTGGATAAGTTTTCAGCTTTTTCTAATGGCATGTTTAAAATATGGAACGCAAGCCTCTGCGCCGATTTATACCCAATGCCCGGCAATTTTGAAAATTCCTCTATTAGTTTGGTGACTGGCTCACCATAATAATTCATCATTTACCCCACCTAAATATAGAAATTAATTTCACTTTGAATTATATCATATAACTTAAGGAAATCAATTTCCACTATATTTACAGGCAAAATTGATTTCCGTACATATAACTTAAGGAAATCAATTTTCACTATATTTACAGGTAAAATTGATTTCCGTACATATAATTTAAGGAAATGCTTTTATATACTATGTATGCTATAATACCCATAAGATGCTTAATCTATATTTAATTGAAAAGAGGGGTTTTATGAAAAAACGCATCATCACATTGTTTTCTATTATTTTATTGGCCGCCTGCACTACTATACACGCAAATTCATTTGAAGTGGATGGCATAGCTGTAAATGGCGGCACTCTTCTGCCTATCCGGGAAGCTTCTAAACAAATTGGTTATGAAACCTCTTGGCAGGAAGGCCAAGCCCAAGTTTCTGGCGGCGGGGTAGAGGCAACTATTCAAATTGGCGAAACGGCTTTTACTATAAATGGTACCCCTGGCGAACTTTCAGCCCCCCCTGTTTTAATTAACGGCCTTACATACGCACCTGTTGATTTTTTCGAATCTTTTGATAGTTACTATATAAATACTACTTCTCCGGAAAGTGCTTCTTTCACAAAAAGGGGCATGGCTGACGGCGGCAAAATGATGGGTACTATAACTGCTTTATCCGCAAACCCACGTGGCGCCAATGAACCCGGCCTTGATATGGCAAGAAATTTTATCACGGAAGCATTTAATTCTTATGGTTTTATTACAGAAAAGCAAGAGTTTGAATACGAAGCCTTTAATTGGGATACAATGGAATCGTCGCAAGCTATAGGCATAAATATAATTGCCACAAAAAAGCCCGGCACACCTAACCCCACAAATGATATTTTAATCATCGGCGCCCATTATGATGCTGAAATTGGCGTCCCTGCCGCTAACGATAACGCTTCCGGAACCGCGGTTATGTTAGAGGTTGCGCGTATTGTTTCGAGCCTGCCTACGGATACAGAGCTTAGGTTTATAGCCTTTGATGCTGAAGAACAGGGGCTGATAGGCTCCAGCCAATATGTTAACACCCTGCCCCCAAGCGATTTGGAAAATATAGTTGGCATGGTTAATTTTGATATGCTGGCCGGGGCAAAAGCGGAAAATGTTGAGATTTATACAACAAACGGCGAATCAAATTATCTGTTTGAAATAATTACTTCTAATTATAAATACGCACATCATGAACCGAAAACACTGCCCATGGGCGGCAGCGACCATATGTCCTTTTTTCCAAAAGCAATACCGGACATATGTTTTTCGCACCCGGCAATCAGAGGCGAATACCACTCGGAAGATGACTCTGTAGAAAATATTAGCGAAGAAATGCTCATTTATGCCGCCGAAGCCGGCTACACCGCAATTAGCAAAGCCACCAGCAATTTATCCCCAACTTATAAAACAATAGCTAAACCGGTTTTTGATGAAACCGTTACAGAAATACCAAATAACCTACGGCTCCCGTTTAATGAACCTATAAGTGAGTTTGCCAGGATAACAGGGATGAAGCTTACCCAATCCCCAACAGGTTATTCTTCTGCAGAATATAAGTCTAATATAAAAATTTTAGGGCTGGATAATATATTTGCCGCAAAAATTTTATCCTATAGCGGGAATACTGCATCAAACCTTAGTATTGATTTAAAAAATACCGGCACCGAATGTAGCGCATTAATTAAACATATGACAGAAATTTTGGGGGCACCGGAAGAATATGCCCAAGGTTCGGGCACAAATTATTTATTCACAGGCATCTACGGCAACGACTATATGATTACCGACGACCCTATGGCCGGGGTTTTTGAAATGGAAATCTACGCAAACCATGGGTATGAAAACAGGGAAGGCTACACTTTAAAAGATGGCAACCTTGTGAGGATGGAAACAACGCAAATTGGCAGGCAAAAGCTGGTTATCCAAAAGGGCGGCAAAACCACTATTAAAGTCATAAATAACGTACCTTCAAAAACATTGCCTGTAAGTGGTTATGCTATAAAATCCTGGGAGAGGGTAAAGGCATTTTTGACCGAAGAAGAGGCCGCTGGTATACAATTTATCACAGTATCTACTGACGGGGTTGGAGGGCAAAAAGGCGTTGTAATTACTAACCAAGAAGAACAGCGCCGCGATGAAGCCGCTGCAGAGTCATCTATATCCTCGGATGAAAACGGCGGGCAAGAATCTATATCCTACACATATGAATATGAGCCCGGGATAACTATTTCCCTCGATTACCTTGATATAACGCATGTAGAGGCCAATGAAAATTAGTCCCCCGTTTTTTTAAGGAATTTTCGTTACGCATATGGAAATTATTTTTCAAAAAAAAAGGGGCAATTTAGTTCCGGCAAGGTGATCAACAAG
>JAITVM010000293.1 GCA_031285815.1 Clostridiales bacterium
GGTTACTGAAAAAGTAACAAAACTTAATGGCATAGAAACTTCTATTGAAGAGGTTAGCAGGGAGATAATACTTGCCCCGGTTGACGAGTTAGTTGAAGTTGGTGCCCGCGTGGCTTAAAAATAGGCCCACCCTATTTTGATATATTTATTATCAAAGGGTGGGCTTTAATTTTTTTGCAGCCAGGACGTGTTTATACTATTTTTGAAAAGCTGATAAGACATAATGGTTTAATAAATTTGTATTAATTTGGTAATGTTTTTTTAATAGCCTTTATAGTATAATAATATAAAATATAAAAAGGGGGGGGAATTTTGAAAGCTAAGCGCTTTATTATTTCAATTCTCATATTAATTTTGACTTGTTCGCCGCTCCAGGTTTTTGCCGCCGGCAATGCCCGGACTTCGAACACAGCTAATTTAAGGGGTGGGCCAGGTATTTTTTATAATGTTGTAAAATCTTTGCCTGGTGGCACAGACCTTACTATTACAGGAAAAGAACTAGGTTGGTTTAAAGTAGAGGCAGCCGGTGTTACAGGGTATATATCCGATACGCTTGTTACGATAACAGACCCTTCTGTTGCAGCCAAGTATACAACTGTATATAACAATTATGAAATGCTTGCAACCTATACAACAAGGTTTTCGGCATCTGATGTAAACCGGAACCATAATATGGAGTTGTCGGGATATAAAAACAGCAAAGTAGTTAAGCCCGGTGAAGCATTCAGCTTTAACCGTAATACTGGTAATTCAACTACTACAGCTAACGGATGGCGCGAATCGATCGTAATTGTAAACAAAGAAAGGGTCAGGGGGATAGGTGGTGGCATATGCCAAACATCATCGACGATCCATTCTGCAGTTAGGCAAATTAGGGGGCTGACTATTTTAGAGAGGCACCCCCACTCAATTCCAGTAGGTTACGTCCCAATAGTAAATGAGGCTATGGTTAACTATGGGTCGGCCGATTTTAGGTTTAGGAACGATTTAGGCTACAGTATCTATGTGGATGTAAAAATAAGCCACACATCCGGCTCCCTTACAGCTTCGGTTTATAAAATAAACACAGATAGCCCTTCTAAGCCGCCAGAACCACCAAAACCAAAAGATACCCCACAAGATATAAAACGTGCTTATATAAGCCAGATGAAAACTATTATGAGCAACCCAAGGTCGCTGCTGCAAACTATAAAATCCGATATTCCAGAAAGTAATATTTCGTATATCGAATGCCACTTTACAATTGAAGATATCGACAAGAATGGCAAGTATGACCTATTGCTTTATTATACAATCCACACAAATAATGGTGGGTCATCTACGTATAACTTATTATATTCATTTAATACAGAAAATATGTATTTAGCCAAAACTAATTTAGCTATTGCAGATGGTTCTGAATTGCAAAGGGTCTCTGCATTTAAAAATACTTCCACTAACACTGTAAGCTGGTTTACTTTGGATTTTGGCAAAGGCACAGCAACAGAAATTACTTCAGGCTTTAAAGATGGCAAGGTTTACACTATCCCAGAGCTTATGAACAGCCATGTTGAGTATAGGGTAAATAAGACGCCTATGTCTTATGAAGAAGTTGTTGCTTTTGAAAAAAGCCCATTGTTTAAACCAAACACTGTTGCTTCTGTGTCAGTAAACGGCCAGTTAATAAAATATAATTTGCCGCCCCAGACTATTGAAGACAGGGTATATATTGAAATGCGCTCTTTGTTTGAGTCTTTAGGCTACACTGTTGAATATGACGATGCAACAAGGAGGACTGTTGTTTCCAGCGGGGCAGAACAAATTATTTTGGAAAATGGGTATGAGTCTAAAGAAGTTATCCATATAAAAGATGGCATACAAGAGAGCATCCCTGTAGAAATACCTATAAGGATTGTTGAAGACAGGACAGTGTTCCCATTGAGGCTTGCTGGCGAAATTTTAGGCTATGAAGTGGGCTGGGATGGAAATTCTTTTACTGCTTACTTAGATAAGGTTGTGGCATTTGACGCTTCATCTGGCGATATTATTGACGGCAGTATGCCGGAGGATGGGTATGATATTGTTTATGATGGCAGGGATGATGATATCCTGGAGCCAAATGAAATGACTGAACAAATTGAAGCCCCTGAAGAAACTGGTGAAGTACTACCTGAAGTGCAAGAAGAAGTTGACCCAAGTTCTTTTGAAGAAATTTCGGTAGTTGAAGAAATTGGTGAACCGGTTATTGACACAGATGAAACAAATATAAATGGTTAATATATAAAAAAATGGGCTGTATCAAAACGGTTAAGGCAAGGCCGTGGAGGTACAGCCTTTGCAAATTAAGGGGCTTCAGAGCTGTTTTTTTGTTCAGAGCAATTATATCTTGAAAAAATAAGGGCCTAACTCTGGTTCATGTGTTTTGGCGTATGCCCACTTAAAATCAGTGCTTGTTAAGACAACATCATTAATTTTATCAAGGTCTGATGCTGTTAAGGCTGAGGCGTTTAGAATATAAAAGCCCCCTGCATCATCCAATTAGATAAGAGGATTGCTTCGCTGATAAGGATGCTTTGCAAAGCGGTTTTGGCTTCTTCACCATGTAGTGCGTTTAACAGCCCATAACTGAATGCGTGCCACAAGTAATCGCTGTAACCATCTTCAGACGGCAGGCAATAGCAGTCTATTGCTTTTGATTGTTTTTCTGGGGGTATCAGGTGGTATACCCATGCTTGCTTGTGGCTGTTTATCTGTTCTTCCGTCAACTGTGAATACGCAATACCCAGGCGCTTTAGTAAGTTTTCGGCTTTCTTCAAAGTAATACCCCCTAAGTTAACTATATTGATTCGTTAGCTTATTTCCATCGTTAAAGGTGGTTTGAATCAGTATAGCATAATATTTTCAAGTACATGAAATATAATTAAACATATATGTTAAATATTTTACAGTTATTAAGATATTAGAGTTATAGCCAGTATTTACACATATAGAGCCTAAATATGAGTTAAATGAATAATTTAATGATTATGGTGGAGTTTTATCAAATAAGTATTGACATTTAAAGAGTTTATGATAGAATATATAATAAGTAATCTTAATAACTTTTAAGTAAAATATTTTTTACTAGTATACATTAAGAAAGAGGAGATTAATGTGGGTAGCTGTTTTTTAAAAGCTATTTCAGCAACTAATTTTGCGCCATTTGCGGATAAAGTAGAATTTACAACTTTGGCTGATATAAGTAAAAAAGAATATTTAGAAAATACTTTTATTGCCGGAGACAATACTATGAACAAGGTATCATTTGTATTTGGAGCAAATGGCTCGGGTAAATCCTTCTTTTGTAAAATATTACGAGAAATACAGAATTTACTCGCCTTTGCACCATTAACACTTGGTAAATCTCCACTTTGG
>JAITVM010000029.1 GCA_031285815.1 Clostridiales bacterium
AAGGCCGGCCTTTTGTATGCGGACAAGATTAGCACTGTTAGCGAAAATTATGCAAAAGAGGTACAGTCCCCTAGTTATGGGTATGGTATGGATGGCTTATTAAGGCAGCGTTCAAATGATTTTGTCGGCATAGTTAACGGGATAGACGATGTCCAAAATAACCCGGAAACAGATAAACGGATTTTTGCAAATTATAATAAAGATGATTTTAGTAAAAAGCTTGAGAATAAACGCGGGTTACAAAAGATGCTTAACCTGCCGCAATCAGATGCGCCTATACTTAGCTTAGTCACAAGGCTTGCCGACCAAAAAGGGCTGGACTTGATTGCGGTTTGCCTGGACGAGCTGATGGATAAAGATGTACAGCTTGTCGTTTTGGGCACCGGGGACGGGCGCTATGAAAACCTATTTAAGCACTATGCATATAGGTTCCCAAATAAGATATCGGCAAATATATATTTTGATTCTGAACTTGCACAAAAAATTTATGCCGGCTCAGATATATTTTTAATGCCGTCAATGTTTGAGCCATGCGGCCTGGGGCAGCTTTTTGCTATGAGGTATGGCACAATCCCGGTTGCGAGGAAGACCGGCGGCCTATCTGATACTATCACGCATTATAATTTTGACACAATGGAAGGCACCGGCTTTTTATTTGAAGACTACCTTGCCAGCGGTTTAATGTGGGCTATTAACCAGTCACTTAGGGCTTATTATGAAAAACCGCATTTTGAAAAATTGGTTCACAATGCTATGAGCCAAGATTTTTCCTGGAAAGCCAGTGCACAGAAATATATTGAATTATATAAATCGATGATTTAAATTTATGAAACCTTTATAAATATAAAATAGCCCGGTTAACCTGGGCTCTTTATAATTAATATGGCGAATTTTTTGGGGTGCGTAATGGGCTGCAAGGAAAATGGGATTATGGCTTCAAGCAATATTAGCGCCAGCGGTTTTGTTACGGTAATCGGCGCTGCGAACATAGATATTATTGGCAGGTCTACAAATAGTATAATTTTGGAGGATTCTAACCCAGGGCATATTGAAACAGCGCCTGGCGGCGTTGGTAGGAATATAGCGGAAAATTTGGCTAGGCTGGGCGTTAATGTTAAAATGGTTTCGGCCCTTGCTGATGATATTTTTGGTAAGCAGATATTAGATATTTCTACTATGGCTGGCATAGATATGGGTTATTGTTATAAAAAAGCAGGGGCTGGCTCATCAGTTTATTTAGCTATTTTAGATAATGCCGGCGAGATGAGGCTTGCATTATCTGACATGGCCCTTTTAGATGGGCTGCCGCTTGAATATTTATCCCAAATAGGCGGGGTTTTAAAAGAATCGCGGCTGATTGTTTTAGATGCATGTTTACGCGAAGAGGCCATAAGCTATATTTTAGAAGCTCATAGTGGGATACCTGTTTTTTTGGACCCTGTCTCTGTTGGGAAATCTAAACATGTTAAAAACATAATAGGGCGCTTCCATACAATAAAAGTAAACCGCCTGGAGGCCGAATACCTTTCAGGTATTAAGGTTTGCTCCCCTAGTTCCGCAATTAAGGCGTGCGGGTATTTTATAAACCTAGGTGTTAAGCAGGTATTTTTATCGGATGGGGAAAGGGGCGTTTATTATGAATCCCCAGAAGGCGGCGGGCATTTTGGCTCAAGCCGGGTTGTGCCGGTTAATGCAACGGGTGCGGGCGACGCCTTTATGGCGGGGATTGTATACTGTTACCTTAATGGGTATGATATAGGCTTTACCACAAAATTTGCTACCGGCATGGCGCGGGTTGCCCTTTCTAGTATGGAGACAGTAAACCCACAAATATCTGTAAATAAAATTTATGAAGAAATGAGGAGTTTGATATGATGATAGGGGATTATTTAGAAATAAGCCAGGAGGTTAAAGAAACGCTTCAAGGGGGCGGGCCTGTTGTGGCCTTAGAATCGACGATTATATCACATGGGTTTGATTACCCCGAAAATATGGAATGCGCTATTGAATGTGAACAGCGTATTAGGGCAAATGGGGCTATACCGGCCACAATTGCAATTATTAATGGGAAAATTAAAATTGGGCTTTCAAATCCTGAGATAGAATACTTAGCTACAGAAAAAATAATTAAATGCAGCAGGCGCGATGTAGCATATGTCTTGTCGCAAGGTTTATCAGGCGCATCAACGGTAGCCGCTACAATGATGTTCGCGGATATGGCAGGGATAAAAGTTTTTGCGACCGGAGGTACTGGCGGGGTTCATAGGGGCGCCCAGGAGACTTTTGATATATCGGCCGACCTTGAGGAGCTGGCGAATACAAATGTGGCTGTTGTATGTGCAGGCTGCAAATCTATACTGGATATACCATTAACCCGGGAATATTTAGAGACAGCCGGCGTGCCGGTTGTCGGATATGATACAGATGATTTTCCGGGGTTTTATACAAGGGTGAGCGGTACGAAGGTTGACTATAATATAAATAGCATTGCCGGGCTGGCAAAAATGGTTAAGGCACACAATGATCTTGGCTTAAAAGGCGGGATGATAATAGCGAACCCGATACCGGCGCAGTATGAGGTTGATTACGGGTATATAACTGAAAAGGTAGAAGCAGCCCTTAAAGAAGCTGAAAGGGAAGGTATTTATGGCAAAGACACAACGCCATTTTTATTAGGTAAGCTTAAAAGCATAACGGAAGGGAAATCGGTTATTGCAAACAAGGCTTTGGTATACAATAATTCGGAAGTAGCTGCAAAAATAGCCTGCGAACTGTCAAAGCTTTAATGTTTATCCCGTAATTTTTTAAATTAAAAATAATTTTTTTAATTTGCCCAATCCTGGCTTCGCCGGGGTTGGGCAAAAAAAATCCCTTAAAAATAAATTTTAAAGGAAAAATTGTTGGCTATCAACGCCTTTTATTACGTTTATTTAGGGAAGCTTGAAGCTCGTTGGAAAATTTTAAAAAATCCTTCATCTTATCTTCAAAATCCCCGCCCTGTTTTGGTTTATCGGAGAAAACCTTCCTCGGCTCTTGTTTAACTTCTTTTTCTGGTTTAGCGGCAGCTTCTTTTAAAGAAAGCGAAATTTTTGATTTTTCTGGGTCGATAGAAATAATTTTAACTTTAACTGTATCACCTACAGCCAAATATTCATTAATATCTTGAACGAAGTCAGAAGAAATATGGGATATATGCACAAGGCCATGGCGATTGTTAGGTAGCGATATAATCGCGCCGAATGGTTTGATTTTTACAACCTTACCTTCTACAATATTACCCAGCTCAATATTTTCAACCATGAGAACACTCCTATAATTTTGTATGCTAGAGATAATTATACCATAAGTAAGCCACAAATACAAAGGTTAATTGCGCGTATAGAAAAACAAAATACGCCGGGGCTTGGCATTAACGTTCGCCTGTGGGTTCAGGGCTATAGGCCCAGCCGTTATCGTTGTGGTATATCATATTTTTTGTCATCCCGCCGTCTATTGTGATGTTTTGCCCGTCAATAAAATTTGATTTATTGCTGCAAAGAAAAAGTACTAATGACAATATATCTGTAGGGTCGCCTACACGCCCTGCTAAATGCTGCCTACGGTCGGCAGGCGTATGTTCGTTTTCTTTAGTAAGTATATCGGTTTCTATCCATCCGGGGCTAATACAATTTACACGCACTTTGTTTTTTAAACTGGCAGCTAGGGCATGGGTTAGCGATACGATGGCACCTTTTGCAGCGGTATATGATTCTGTATCCGGCTGAGACATAAATGCGCGTGTCGAAGCTATGTTAACGATACTGGAGTTTGGGGCAAAATTGTTTAAAAATAATTTTGCCAGGTAATAAGGGGCGGTTACGCCGGTTTTTAATACATAGTTAAAGTCATCAAAGCTGCATCCGGATAAAACCCCTTGTTTAGAAAGGCAGGCATTATTTATCAAGAAATTTATGTAATTAAACTTTTCAATAGTTTTGGAAGCAAAATCAACCAATGTATGCTCGTTGGATATGTCCCCCTGGTAAAACAAAACTTTAGAGCCCCCATATTTATCGTAGAGGATTTGTACACCGGAGTCGTCCTTATCTATGATTGCCGCCTTTGCCCCCTGGTTCAAAAAACCTTCAGCTATATGAAAGCCTATCCCGTTCGAACCGCCTGTAATTACACATACTTTATCTGAAAAGCCCATCTATATCACCCTCCATAGTATCCAACAAAAAACTGGTATGCTTTATAGCGCGTTTAATTGGCGCCATGATAATTATAACAAGATTTTTATAATGAGTATAGACAAATATAATTTTTCTGATATTATGGTTTTTAAAACGAGGAGGCGGGTATGGCTAGAAAAATTATTGAGGCGGAAACCGAAATCACAAAGTTTAAATTCCCGAATATTGGGGTTGGGGAATATGGCGGCATAGCAGTTAATATAAAGAATACGCTGCCTGGGCAAAAAGTTAAAGCAAGGATTGTTAAAAAGCGGCGGTCATATATTGGGCAAGCAATAGAAAAAACCCAGGCGGCTGATTATGAAATAGAGCCGCTTTGCCCGGATTTTTTAAACTGCGGCAGTTGCACGTTTCAAAACAGAAGTTATGACAAAGAGCTGGATATTAAAAAAAATATGGTTTCAGATATTTTGAATGGTGCGGGTTTTAATTTAGGCTTTGATATAGCCCCTTCTATAGTGCCCTCACCGAAAATTAGCGGCTACAGAAATAAAATGGAATTTTCGTTTGGCGACAATGGCATAGGTTCGGATTTAGAACTTGGGATGCGTAAAATGGGCTCTTTTTATGAAGTTGTTACATCAAGGCATTGTAATATTATTGATAAGGATTTTAGGGAAATTTTGTTGGGTACATTAAATTTTTTTAGGGCTAATAACGAGCCTTTCTACCATAAAAAACTTCATACGGGCTCTTTAAGGCATTTAGTAATTAGGAAAGGCAGCTTTACTAACGAAATTTTTGTCAACCTAGTTACAGCCAGCGGTTTTGGGGCTGACATAGGGGCCTATGTTAATTTAATCAAAAGCCTTAATATAGAAGGGGAAATGGTTGGCATCTCACATACTATAAATAATTCATTATCAGATGTTGTAAAGGCTGACGGGTTTAATTTATTGTATGGGCGCAGTTATTTTTACGAACGGATAAATAATTTAATATTTAAAATTTCACCATTTTCGTTTTTTCAAACTAATTCCGCCGGGGCAGAGGTTTTATATAATACTGTTGTGGAGTTTGCGGGGGGCATAAGCGGGAAAGTTGTTTTCGACCTCTATTGCGGTACAGGGGTTATTGCACAGATAGTGGCTAGGCACGCGAAAAAAGTTTATGGGGTAGAAATTATTGAGGAAGCAGTTGACGCCGCAATTGAGAATGCAAGCCTTAATAACTTAAATAACTGTGAATTTATCACAGGCGATGTGTTAAGGGTAGTTGATGGTTTAAATATTAAGCCAGATATTATTGTCCTTGACCCGCCACGGGACGGTGTGCACCCGAAAGCTTTGGAAAAAATAATTTCCTTTGGTGCGGAAACAATTATTTATGTAAGTTGTAAGCCGACTTCTTTAGCGCGGGATTTGCAAATTTTAATAGGGTCTGGCTATAATTTGCAAAAAATTAAATGCCACGATATGTTTCCGAGGACATACCATGTAGAGACAGTATGTTTATTGTCAGCAGCCCGGGATGGTTGTGAAATATGACCCTGGTTGCCTGATATTTTGCGGATTCAGCTTGCAAAACATCAAACCGGGCTTTTGATATATAAGAAAATTTTTAGGAGATGCGGGCAATGATTAAAGAAGCAATCGTAAAGATAGTAAATAAAGGCGACCTTACTTATGATGAGGCTTACGCAGTTATGAACGAAATTATGGGCGGTGAAACAACAGCAACACAAAATGCCGCTTTTCTTGCAGCCTTATCCACCAAAAGTGCCAAGGCTGAAACAATAGATGAAATTTCCGGGTGTGCCGCAGCTATGAGGTCACATACAACAAAGGTTGAAACAGGGATGGAGCTTTTTGATATTGTTGGCACAGGCGGCGATAATGCGCAAAGCTTTAATATATCCACTACTTCTGCCTTAGTAGTGGCGGCTGGCGGCATTAAGGTCGCAAAGCACGGAAACAGGGCGGCGTCATCTAAATGCGGTACGGCGGACTGCCTGGAAGCGCTTGGCGTAAATATTTTGCAAAGCCCTGATAGGTGCATTAAGCTTCTGGATGAAGTAGGGATGTGCTTCTTCTTCGCACAGAAATACCACACGCCTATGAAATATGTGGGGGCCATCCGCAAGGAGCTTGGGTTCCGTACAGTTTTCAACATACTGGGGCCACTCACAAACCCCGGCGGGCCGGCTATGCAGCTTCTTGGTGTGTATGATGCTTATTTGATAGAGCCGTTGGCACAAGTCCTGATCAACTTAGGGGTTAAGCGGGGCATGGTTGTTTATGGCCAGGATAAGCTTGATGAAATATCCTTGAGCGCACCGACTACCGTGTGCGAAATCCGGGGCGGCTGGTTCAAGCCTTATGTAATCACACCTGAGGGCTTCGGTTTTGAACGGTGCACAAAAGGGGATTTAAAAGGCGGCACGCCGGAAGAAAATGCAAAAACCACAATTGCTGTCCTGAGCGGGGAAAAGGGCCACAAGCGGAATGCGGTTTTAATGAACGCCGGGGCTTCGCTTTATATCGGCGGGAAAGCTGGCAGTATAAACGATGGGGTTGCCCTTGCGGCTGAAATAATTGATTCGGGGAAAGCGCTTGAAACCCTCCACAAGCTTATTGGGGCCAGCAACCTCCCGGATGTAGAAGCATAGCTAGCCCTAATTATTAATTTTTATAATTTATGCTATAATAAACCTATGAAGATAATGGACAAAGGAGAGGTTAAATTGATTTTAAGAAAAAACGTTAATCTGAAAGACACTTGGGATACATCAGTGCTTTTTGAGGCTGACAGCCTTTGGGAAGAGGAATATGTTAATTGTGAAAAACGCCTGGCCGAAGCTTCAGGGTATAAGGGCAAATTAAATACGGCTGAAAATATTTTGTCGTGCTTTGAATTACGGGACCGGCTCTCGCATATCGTCCATAAACTTTATGTTTATGCCAACTTGCGCCTGCATGAAGATAATACGGATACAAAATACCAGGCACTTTCTGACAGGGCGGCAATGATTTCTGTAAAACTTGGATCAGCGTTTAGTTATGTGCAGTCTGAAATATTAAGACTGGATTTTGAAACGGTAAAAGGGTTCATGGCTTTAAACCCGGGGCTTGCAGAATATAAGCATTATTTTGATGACCTTTTCAGGGAGAAAGAACATATTTTATCTGAAGAGATGGAGGACCTTTTAGCCAAAGCGCATGAGATCGGGGAGGCGCCGGATGAGATTTTTTCTATGCTTAATGAGGCGGATTTGACGTTTGGGCTTGTGAAAGATGATGAAGGGAATGAATTTGAACTTACGCATGGTAAGTATATATCGCTTATGGAATCCCAAAACATCGAGACCAGAAAACACGCGTTTAAAACAATGTATAAATCTTATATGGCCCACAAGAACACCCTTGCTGCGTCATTTAGTGCCAACGTAAAAAAGGATTTGTTTTTTGCAAAAGCGCGTAAATATAATTCTTCTTTAGAATCTGCCCTTTCGTCAGACAATATCCCCGTTTCGGTGTATAAAAATTTGATTGCTGCCGTCCATACCGCCTTGCCTAGCATGCATGATTATGTGGCACTAAGGAAAAAGCGGCTTAAATTAGATGATATCCATATGTATGACTTATATGTGCCAATAGTTCAGGAGGCGGACAATAAAGTTGATTTTGAAAAAGCAAAAGCCGAAGTTTTAGAAAGCCTTAAACCATTGGGCGAAGAATATATTTCTATATTAGGGTCTGCTTTTAAAGGCCGCTGGATAGATGTTTACGAAAATAAAGGCAAACGTAGCGGTGCATATTCTTGGGGCGTCCATGGCGCACACCCTTTTGTCCTTTTGAATTATGACAATAAAGTAAATGATATGTTTACGCTGGCGCATGAGATGGGCCACGCAATGCACAGCTATTATTCCTGGTCCGCCCAGAAATATTTCTTTAGCTCATATACTATATTTGTAGCAGAGGTTGCTTCTACTGTAAACGAGGCCCTTTTGATGGAATACTTATTGGATAAGGAGCCGGCAGGCAATTTTAAAAATTACCTCCTTAATTATTATATAGAACAGTTTAGGGGGACATTATTCCGCCAGGCTATGTTTGCCGAATTTGAAATGGAGACGCACCAAATGGTACAAAACGGCATACCTTTGACTTCGGCTTCGCTTAATGAGGCTTACCGGGCTTTAAATAGGAAATATTATGGGGATGGAATCATTTTGGATGAGGAAATAGATTATGAATGGTCTAGGATACCGCATTTCTATAGCTCGTTCTATGTATATAAATATGCTACAGGTTATTCTGCGGCAACCGCATTGGCTAAAAAGATAAAGGGGGAAAGCTCTGCCGCCGGCAAATATATTGAGTTTTTAAAATCCGGGTCATCAGATTACCCGCTTAACCTGCTAAAAAAAGCGGGAGTCGATATGTTGGGCAAAGGCCCTGTTTTAGAAAGCTTAGAGGTTTTCAAATCCCTTGTGGAAAAAATGAAAAATATATGATGGAAGAAATTAAAAAAATTTGGTGGTGTGGATATGTGTTTGTTCTGTAAGGTTGCAAATGGGGAAATACCTGCATATAAATTATATGAAGACGAAGCTTTTGTTGTAATATTGGACCGGTTCCCGAGTGCTTTGGGGCATTCTTTAATCATCCCTAAAAAGCATTGTGATGATATATATTCGATGGGGCCCGGCGATAGCGAAAAATTATTCCCCCTTGTTGTAAAAATTGCAGGTGCCTTAAAAAATAAACTAAAGCCGGAGGGCTTAAATATTTTACAAAATAACGGCGAAGCTGCCGGCCAGTCTGTGGGGCATTTCCATGTACATTTGATACCGCGTTTTAAAGGGGATAGCGTTTCAATCAAATGGGGGCAGCAGGTCCCAACAGAATCAGAATTTGAAGGGTTTGTTAAGGGCTTTAATATTTAAATTATGCGCATAAAAAAAGAAACACGCCAAAAATATCAGCTGTGTTTCTTTTTTATTGGTGTTAATTAAGCCAATTTATTAATGAAGGGATTGACTCTTCAAAATTTACGCCATATTTAATATCTGTTTTATCGTTTATGGTCCTATTTAT
>JAITVM010000072.1 GCA_031285815.1 Clostridiales bacterium
GGAAAGCGGTGAAGTAATAGCAGAACGGAAGCTGCTTAGCCCGCAGCCGCAGTCGTCGTTTGTAGTTATGGATCAGAAAACTGGTTATGTTACGGCTGTTTCAGGCGGCAGGGGCGAAAAATCTATCAGCCATTCTTTTAATAGGGCTACCCAGGCAAGGAGGTCACCGGGCTCTGTATTTAAAGTATTGGCTTCGTTTGCGCCGGCTCTGGACATAGGCAAAATTACTGCGGCATCTGTAATTGACGATAGGCCGTACTCTTATGGAACAAGCAACCCGCCATATAGCCCAAGCAACCACTGGGGCAGCGAATATAGGGGGCTGACTACCATACGTGATGCAATAAAGACATCCGCTAACGTAGTTAGTGTCCAAAATATGTACAGGACAGGCATAGATGATTGTTTTATGTACTTACTAAACTTTGGTTTTACTTCGCTACAGGATGAAGTTGATGAAAACGGAAATACTGACAGGGTTTTGTCAACAGCCTTGGGTGGCCTTACTTATGGCGTATATAACTCAGAAGTAACTGCAGCGTATGCATCTATAGCAAACCATGGGTATTTAAACAGGGCAAAGTTTTATGTTAGGGTATTGGATAGGGATGGTAACGTTGTGTTAGACAATACTGTTGAAGCCGACCCGCCAAAACAAGTTTTAAAACCCGGAAACGCATATATTTTAACTGATATGATGAGGGATGTTATAACCGGCACAGGGGGCGCCACAGGTACCGCTGCTAAGTTTACAAATTCTAATATGCCGATATCGGGGAAAACCGGTACAACATCTGACGACAAGGACCTTTATTTTGTTGGCTATACACCTTACTATACTGCCGGCATATGGTTTGGCTATGACGATAATAAACCAATGCATTTAAATAACCAAAGGTACCACTTGGTAATTTGGCGGACAATAATGGAGAGGATTCATGAAGGGTTTGAAGTAGTTGAATTTGAAAGGCCCGAGAATATTATAGAGGTTAGTGTCTGTAGGGATTCTGGTATGCTGCCTTCATCTTTATGCTCATCAGATGCCAGGGGGGGCAGGGTTTCCAGGGAACTTTTTGTTTCAGGGACACAGCCGGTTGAATACTGTAGTACACACCAGGCATTAACAGTGTGCACCGTTAGCGGGATGAGGCCTAATGAATATTGCCCAAGCTCAGTTATTGGCAATAGGGTTGGGATAGTAAAGGGGGACCATTATACAGGTACCGCTTTTATCAGGGATAGTGCATATGAATTATATGTTGGCGGGACTTGCAATGTGCATGGGCCTAACAATGCCGGCCAGCCTATAGGTGTATCGCCAGAGGGCGAAGGCGGGCAGCCTATAGTTGAAAATGAAGCTGGGCAAGGGCAAGAACAGCCGCAACAAGGCGGGGCCCCTGATGAAGGGCAGCCTGAGGGGGGCCACAATGAAGAGCCCGAAGAAAATTATGACGATGGCGGGGAAATAACTATAGAGCCGCCTGACTCTGGTTCAGAACCACCATTTATGGATGATTTTTTTGAATAATATAAAATTACGAAAAATTATAACAGTCATGAGTTTGTCATGGCTGTTTTTATTTGCCATTATATAATTAAATAAATCTGGGTTTTTAGTGTAGGCTGCAATATTATCGGGGGGTTAAAAATGAAAAAGCGTATTATTATCTTAATAAGCAGTTTTTTTATTTTGATATTGCCGATCATGGTTTTTATTGCCGTATATATTGCGGCGGATAAAACTTATACCAGCCAGATATCAGAAAGGGATGTTTTTTTAGAATTGCCGGAGCTCATTGTTTCTGAAGAGGAGAAGCAAATTTTTAGTTTATTCAGAAGGGATATAGATTTTATTACTGCAATGAATGTTGAAGGCTATTATGTTATATTAACCGGAAGGGCTAAAAATATTGCGGAAAGCTTTTTATCCCCAGGCTCTAAAATAGATGAATGTACTATGTTTAATACTGAAATTAACCTGACATATAGCTATAAAAGCAAAATAATTAAATTGCATAATACTTTTGATGGCCGGATAAGTAAAACTGTTATGATTTACAATCAAGATGGCGGCTTATTAAATACATACGTGAATGAATCTGGAACCTCTTTTTTAAAATACTAGCTACCGGAAGTTAAGAAAATAATTGGATTTTTTAATGATTCATTAGTATATTTTATTGACATGGCGCCACTAAACAAGTATCATTAAACATGATGCAAAGATTTGTTTTGAAGGGGAGTGCAGGTTGAAAGGCACCTTTAAATATATAGGCATTGTTTGCATAGTGACCCTTAGCTTGATTTTATTTATATCAATGCCAATTTTTAAAATAAAAACAGTTACTGTTTCGGGCCAGCTTATAATTAGCGAAGATGCCGTTAAAGAGGCCTTAAGCTATGATGGTACTAATATATTCTCGGCTAATACAAAAAATGCTTTACAAAAGCTATCAAATAATTCTTATATTAAAAGCGTTGATTTGAAAAAATCTTTTCCAAATAGCGTCGAAGTAAATATAATAGAGCGGATTCCTGCGGGGTATGTAA
>JAITVM010000099.1 GCA_031285815.1 Clostridiales bacterium
TGGTTTGCTAAACGTATTTAATGGGGGAAACTGAATTTGAAAAAAATATATTCGATAATTATTGCGCTTTTGTCTTTTATTTTAATTTGTATGATATTAATACTGGTACGTGGGCTTAAGTGGGCGGCCCCCGGCGAGGAGGCAAATATTACACTGCCTTCTGAACAGGCCAAATCAGCAAAAAACTCTGGCACAAAGGTTACGGCCACCTTTGACAATATCCTAGAAATAGCCAGTGACTTTAACGATTTAATGAGGTTTGTATATTCAGTTGATGCGACGGCTTATGTTGATAAAAAAGATTTGCCCATAGAAGAGTTTCTGCAATATGATTTTAAAACTGACTTGAAAGGCAAAAAGCCTAAAATTTTGATTTTCCATACCCACTCACAAGAAGCTTATGCAAACAGCAAAAAAGGCGAAGTTGATGATACAATTGTTGGGGTAGGCCGCAAGCTGGCAGAAATACTCACTAAGGAATATGGGATAAACGTAGTCCATGACGTAGGCATATATGATGTTGCAGATGGAAAAGAGCAGCGTGCCGGGAGTTATGAAAAGATGGAGCCGGCAACAAAAAGCATATTGAAAAAGTACCCTTCTATAGAAATTGCGATAGATTTACATAGGGATGCGTTAGCTAAAAATACAAAACTCGTTACTTCGATTGACGGTAAGCCAACCGCAAAAATTATGTATTTTAACGGTGTGTCAAAAGAAAACAAAAATGGCAAGCCTAATGTATTGTCAAACCTTTATAACCCCTACCAAAAAGAAAATTTGGCTTTTAGCCTTCAGATGTTTTTAACCACCAACGAAATGTATCCAGATTTGGCACGCCGGAACTTTATAAAGCCTTACCGGTATAGCCTGCACCTTTTGCCCAAATCCCTGCTTATAGAAGTTGGTTCTACAACAAACACAGTACAGGAAGCCAAAAATGCAATGTATGCATTGGCGGATGTATTAGTTAAGCTTATTAAGTAATTTGGGCCTTGTATGTTTTTTTAACGGATAATTTTATAGGACTTATACGCCAAATTAAATTTATTGACGGTAGTTATTTTATAACTTATACTAAAGCAAATCTCAATCATTGAGGAGGAAATTTCATGGACAGACAAAGCCGGATACGAAATTTTTGTATAATCGCACATATTGACCATGGCAAGTCTACTTTAGCCGATAGGCTTATACAAAAATCCGGCCTGCTTACAGAGAGGGAAATGCAAGAACAGGTCCTCGACAATATGGACATAGAGCGGGAACGCGGGATAACGATAAAAGCACAGGCTGTAAGGCTAATATATAAATCAAGCGATGATGAAGAATATATTTTAAATTTGATAGATACCCCTGGGCATGTAGATTTCAATTATGAAGTCTCTAGGTCTTTGGCGGCTTGTGAAGGCGCTGTGCTTGTTGTTGACGCGGCACAGGGTGTGGAAGCCCAAACGCTTGCCAATGTCTACTTAGCACTGGAAAGCTCCCTCGAAATAGTACCGGTCATTAATAAAATTGACCTGCCGGCCGCAGACCCGGATTTTGTTAAAAAACAAATTGAAGATATTATCGGGATACCGGCACAAGATGCCCCTATGGTGTCTGCAAAAGCATCAGTAAACATTGAACAGGTTTTTAATTCGGTTATATCTGATATCAAACCACCTTCTGGCGATGAAAAAGGGCCGCTTAAAGCCCTTATTTTTGATTCTGTTTATGACGCCTACAAAGGGGTTATTGTTTTTATCAGGGTATTTGACGGGAAACTGGTAAATAAAAGCACTGTAAGGTTCATGTCAAACAATAAGCAGTTTGAAGTAGTTGAAACCGGTGTTTTGGGGCCAGGGAAATTTATACCTACAGAAGAGTTATTAGCCGGTGAGGTTGGGTATTTCACTGCAAGCATAAAGAATGTACAGGACACAAGGATTGGCGATACGGTAACGGAAGCCGGCGCGCCGGCAGTCGAGCCTTTCCCGGGTTACAAAAAAGTAAACCCTATGGTATATTTCGGTGTTTTCCCAGCTGATGGGTCCAAATATAATGACCTTAGGGACGCACTGGATAAGCTAAAACTAAATGACGCCTCATTATTTTTCGAACCGGAAACCTCTGCTGCTTTAGGGTTCGGTTTTAGGTGCGGGTTTTTGGGGCTTCTGCATTTAGAAATTGTGCAGGAGCGGCTGGAGCGTGAGTATAACCTTGATTTAATAACAACGGCCCCGTCGGTTATATATAAAATGTATTTAACAGACAATACGCAAATCGAATTAAGCAACCCTTCAGATATGCCGGATGTTACTAGGATTACAAATATGGAGGAGCCTATAGTCAGGGCGGAAATAATACTGCCCTCCGACCATATTGGTGCGATTATGGAGCTCTGCCAGGAGCGCCGCGGGGAATATATAGAAATGGTTTATTTGGAAGAGACACGGGCAAGGCTGGTCTATGAGCTCCCGCTTAATGAAATTATTTATGATTTCTTTGATGTTTTAAAATCGCGCAGCAGGGGCTATGCGTCATTTGATTACGAATTAATTGGCTACAAAGAGTCGGAGCTTGTAAAGCTTGATATTTTGGTTAACCATGAAATGGTCGACGCCTTATCATTTGTAGTCCATAAATCAAAAGCCTATGAACGTGGCAGAAAAATGGCTGAGAAACTGAAAAAAGAAATCCCTAGGCATTTATTTGAAATACCTATACAAGCATCTATAGGCAATAAAGTTATTGCAAGGGAAACAGTTAGCGCTATGCGCAAGGATGTTTTGGCTAAATGCTACGGCGGGGATATTTCCCGTAAACGCAAGCTTTTAGAGAAACAAAAAGAAGGCAAGAAGCGTATGCGCCAAATCGGTAATGTAGAAGTGCCACAGGCAGCGTTTATGTCTGTGCTTAAACTTGACGAGGAATAAAAACTTGGAGGCCAATCATGAATCAATTAGGGGTATATGTGCATATCCCGTTCTGTATAAAAAAATGCCTATATTGTGATTTTAATTCTTATGCGGATAAAGGCAGGTACAAAAAAGAATATATAAATGTTCTGGCGGGGGAAATTGGCTCCGCCTGTTTTTTATCTAATTACGAAATAAAATCAATATTTATTGGGGGCGGCACCCCAACATGTATGGATATCGGGGATATATCGACGATTTTGTCTAAAATAAAAAAGCATAAAATTTTGGAAAATGCCGAAATAACTATTGAAGCAAATCCTGGAACTATAGATTATATTTATTTAAAAGAGTTGCGGCAGTTAGGTGCCAACAGGTTGAGCTTCGGGCTCCAGTCAGCATCTGATAGGCTTTTAAAAATTTTAGGGCGTGTACACACTTATAACGATTTTTTAAAAAGCTATGATGATGCAATAAAAGCAGGCTTTGAAAACATAAATGTTGATTTAATGTTTGCCTTGCCTGGCCAGTCTTTGGCAGATTGGCAGGATACCCTTTGTAAAGTTAGCGATTTGGGGGCTACGCATATTTCGGCCTACAGCCTTATTATTGAAGATGGGGCTGCATTTAGTAGCTTATATAAAAAAGGCGAATTAATATTGCCGGGTGAAGAGGAAGACCGGGATATGTATTTTTCTGCAAAATATTTTTTAGAATCCAAAGGTTATAAATTATACGAGATTTCTAATTTTGCAAAAAAAGGTTATGAATCTGGACACAACAAAATATACTGGAATTGTGAAGAGTATGCAGGCTTCGGTTTGGGGGCGCATTCATATATAAATAATAAGCGCTATTCAAACACAGAAGATTTTTTCAAATACCTTAAAGATGAAAATAAAATTGTGTTTGAAGAAATTTTGTCTCAAGAAGAGTCTATGGAGGAATTTATTTTTTTGGGGCTACGGATGGCCTGTGGAATAGAAATTGATAAATTTGGAAAAAAATTTGGCAAGGGTTTATTTGAGGTTTATGGGGACAAATTAATTAATTTAATTTCAGAGGGTTATATTTCCAAAAACGGTGGAAGAATACAGTTAACAGAAAAAGGGGTTTATGTGAGCAACACAATTTTTTCAGAATTACTCTGTTAAATAAAAATGCTAAAAGCGGCTTTAAAAATTGGTGGCCGGCATAAGCTTTTAATTTTCTAATGGGTTAGATTAATTAGTAGGGGAGGTTATGTATATTGTTTGGAATAAAAAATTACAACCCGAGGTTTTATTCAAACTGTAAGGAATTTATGTTTAAGAATAATTTTTTGATCCATAAAATAATTGGGCAAAAACTTGAAAAAATATTTTGGGTCTGGGATAATAATGAAGATGAATGGGTAAAAGATTGCCCAGTTGTTTTAAAATTATCAGATGGCGTCGTGACTCTTTGTTCTAATAAGCATAGTGACTTTTCAATGGGCTGGAATAATATTGATTTGAAAGACAAGCCGGTGCCTTATGGCTGCAAAAATACTTCATTGGAATGGAGGGAGTTTCATTCGAGAGGGTTTGACAGGGTAAGCAACCGTAGGGTAGAATCTGTAGAGGTGATAAATTTTTTGCCTACGTATATTGAAGACTTTCCTGTTTTTGATTTGGCAGAAGCACGTATTATAAAAAAATTAGGTTTTTTGCATGGTGTGGGGTTTAGTTTTTATGGGACGTCAATTTCTGTACTTAATGGGCTATATGATAATAATATAGTATTTTTTGAAGATGAGTTCCCAAGCTACTACACCAGGATAATAATAAATAAAAGCAGTAAGGTGTTATAGGTATTTGGCCACAACATCCAAAATTGAAACGGGGGAAAAACCATGGGCGAAAAGCATAACAACAAAGGCTTCTGGAACCGCTACGCGAAGCTGTATGATTTTGAGATTAACCGGTTCAGTGGCAAATCCTACAAGCAGATGTACCGCATGATGGCGAATTCGCTTTCGCCGGATATGGAAGTGCTGGAGGTTGCCACGGGGACAGGCCTGATTGCTATTAATATAGCTTCCTATGTACGCCGGGTGGAAGCTGTTGATTTTTCCCCTAAGATGATTGAGGCGGCTAACAAGAAAAAATTTCCCGGCAATGTGAGTTTTTCCGTTGGGGACGCTACAGCGCTTTCTTATAATGATAACTCATTCGATGCCGTAATCATATCAAACGCGCTCCATATCATGCCCACCCCGGTTGAGGCCCTCTCAAATATAAGGAGGGTTTTGAAACCGGGCGGCTTGCTCATTGCCCCTACATATTCCCACGGCCATTTGAAAAATAGGGCATGGGATTTGAATGCGAAGATTTTGAAGCTGATCGGATTCGAAACCCATTCAAAGTGGGCGCCCGACGAGTATCTGGATTTTATCCGGCAAAACGGTTTTCACATTGAAAAGTGGCAGGTATTAAGCGCAGCTTTCCCCCTCGTCTACCTTGAAGCGCGCAGCGGGAAGGTATAAAACACCAAGCTAAGCTGGGTTTGCTATGGGTTATACAATTTTATTTTCTCCATAGCATATTCAAAAAGCTCATTTTCATCATCTAATTTAAATGCCTTATTAAAATATTTTTGCGCAAGGCTATATTTTTCCTTATTAAACGCAATAGCCCCTAAATTATATAATATAGCCGAACGTTTTTTCCCATTAAGTAGCTGTGCGATTATATGGGCAATGCCGATTATGGAGACAACAATGCTAACAATAACAAATTCCCTATTCCCCATATAAACAGCTACAGCCATAAATATTAAACCAAATACGCCAATCAAAACATTTATATTTAGCGGGGAAAGCGAAACTGTAGGCTTGTTGGGGTTAATTCTATCATTCTCATACAATTTCGTTTGATAATAAGCTTTGTCCCTTTTTTTGGGTTTTGGTATGGATACGTTTTCTTTAAGGACTTTATACTCCGAAATCTCGTTATTTAAAAGTTTGAATAATATATTAATTTCAGACCTTAATTTCTTTCCTTTTGTTGAACATACTTTCTTTGATATAGATAAAATATAAAAAACATCCTGTTCATATGTATCAATAGGCGATATAATAATCAAATTTTTATCTGGGTCATAGCTGATATCTGTACGCATTATATAGCCTTCAGTATCGGTTACGCGCATCGTCTTATTTGAAACAGAAGAACCCAAAAGTGGTATATTAAATTTAATATACCAATAAACTAAATCGCTGCCATCTTCCATATGGGCGTTTATTTTTCTATTCAAGGATTGCACTGAACTATTTATCCTTATATTATTATCTTTATATGACAAAACAAACGCCCCTCTCTAAAACAAACACTACACTAATAAAGCCAATTCTTTAATTGATTTACTTTAGACAGGTAAATCAATTTTTATTACTTTATGGGATAAAATTGATTTACTTTAGATACACATATAAATCAATTTTTATTGCTTTATGAGATAAAATTGATTTACTTTTAAGAGGTAAATCAATTTTTATTACTTTATGAGGTAAAATTGATTTACTTTGGGTACACCATGTTTTCTTCTTTTAAACAATTTAATGTTTCCCTCAAAAATTTTTCAGCTTCATATTTAGCAAAAACAAGGTTATGGTCCAAATAGTTCCCACATTCCCTGCTCGTGGTTGCAGGTACTTTATCATTAAACCCTACAACAAAACCAAACGCATTTTTTAATAGCTGCACTATATCTGGCGGCTCTATGTCACCTTTCATAATTAGGTAAAAACCGGTACGGCACCCCATCGGGCCTATATATATTACTTTATCGTCAATTTCTTTATT
>JAITVM010000109.1 GCA_031285815.1 Clostridiales bacterium
GTCATTTACCCTGGCGCCGGGCAAATTTAATTTTGGGCAACAAAAAAACTATGATGTGACGAAAGCACTCATAGTTTTTTACCCCAGCATGCCGTTCCTATATTTTGACACCTAGCAAAAGCTAGGTGGGCACCGCAACCGGCACGTCTGCCTTCCACTTAAAAGAGGCTTGGCATGTTTGCCTGTAATTAGGTTCCCTTAAAAGAAATGTAGGTTCAAAATAATAGGTTGGCGGGCACCCCAGGAATTTAAATTAAAACGCCGGGCATTTAATGCCCACTGCGTTTAAACCCTATGTATTAATAGAAATAATTTAGCCATATGATAATTATACAATAATTAATAATGAATTTCAATATTTTCTATAATTAAGTACAAGATATATTTATTCCCCATTTTTCAAGCTATCGAAAAATATGCCTAACGAGCCTAAAAATATAAATATATCTGCTATATTGAAAATCGGGGCATTTTTAAATTTTATAAACAAAAAATCTGTTACAGATTTATTTTTATGCCTATCATATAAATTTCCAATAGCACCCCCAATTACCATTGATAAAAACGATTTCTGGAGCTTATTATTGCCCCTAAAAACTTGGGGCGAATAATATATAAGCATTAATATTGATGAAATGCTCAAAATTTTCAAAGCCCTAGGCTTCCCGGACAAAAAACCAAAAGCTGCACCTTTGTTTTTAACATGGCGCAAGTAAGCCTTCCCTTTAATTAACTCTTTCGATTGGCCCAGTTTTAATTTTTTTTCAACGCATACCTTAGTAAAGCGGTCAAGCGCCACAATAAAAGCTACCGCTAAAATGTATAGCAATAAAACACCTTCTTACTGTAAATTTAATTGGATTCTTTTGGTGGGCTTTAGTATATTTAATAGATTTTATCGAAAAGTAGGTTTACTATATTATCGTCAAAAAAACCGCCTTCTTAATATATTATTTAAATACTTTATTTTTTGCGGCATAAATGCGCTCATAATATAAATAATCTTGTAAAATATGTTATAGCATATTATAATAGCCGTATAGTTTAATTATTTTTTAGAAAAATATTAAAAACCACAAAACAAGCAACAGAAAGGGGTATTTTATGGCTTTAGTTACTACAAAGGAAATGTTTAAAAAGGCGTATGAAAACAAATATGCCATCGGCGCTTTTAACATTAACAATATGGAGATTATACAAGGGGTAACCCGGGGTTGTAAAGCAAAAAATTCTTCTGTAATTCTACAGGTTTCAACCGGCGCGCTTAAGTATGCGCACCCTTATTATTTAAAAGCAATGGTTGACGCCGCTATCCGCGAAACTAATATAGACATAGCGCTGCACCTTGACCATGGCCCAGATTTTGAATCGGTAAAAACAGTAGTCGAAAACGGCTTCACCTCCGTAATGTTTGACGGTTCGCACCATGATTATGAAACTAACGTTAAACTTACTAAAGATGTTGTAGCGTATGCCCACGAGCGTGGCGTTGTTGTTGAAGCCGAATTAGGCCAGTTAGCCGGTATTGAAGACGATGTAAATGTATCAGCGGAGAACGCTACATTTACAGACCCTGACCAGGCTGTTGATTTTGTCTCAAGGACAGGGATAGACAGTTTGGCCGTTGCAATTGGTACAAGCCATGGCGCTTATAAATTTAAAGGGGAAGCCAGG
The DNA here is from genome assembly GCA_031285815.1 of Clostridiales bacterium. Taxonomy (GTDB): domain Bacteria; phylum Bacillota; class Clostridia; order Lachnospirales; family JAITVM01; genus JAITVM01. The sequence continues at coordinate 1,675 of JAITVM010000109.1, forward strand.
CTTGATTTTGAAAGGCTAACCGCTATTACACAAAAATTAACTGCAGCCGGTTTCGAAAAATTCCCTATCGTACTCCATGGAGCCTCCTCTGTTGACCCCGAAATGATTAGAATTTGTAATGAGAACGGCGGAAGCCTAAAAGGCGCCGCAGGGATACCTGCAGAAATGTTAAGGCGCGCTACTACATTAGGCGTTTGTAAGATTAACATGGATACCGATATACGGTTATCCGCAACAGCCGCTATCAGAAAATTCTTTAACGATAAGCCGGAAGCTTTTGACCCGCGTGGTTATTTGACAGAAGCAAGGGATTATATTCAAACTTTAGTAGAAAATAAAATTGATGATGTTTTAGGCTGTGCTAATTCGCTGTTAGGATAGCATTTTTGTAAAGGATTGTTTGCCTTAAAAGCCGAGCAAGATTTTGCTTGGCTTTTTTTGATACTAACCGTTTTTCCAGGCTGGTGCAGGGTGAAGAATAAATTGTATAAAAGGAGAATGCCATGCATGAAGAATTTTTAAAGATGATAAATGAAAACCCAATCGATATTTCAAGCCTGCACTCTTTAATTAATCAAATGAATACGGTAGACATAGCCGAAATTTTTGAGGATTTAAATCAAAAAAAAATAACCCAAACATTTAGGCTATTACCAAAAAACATGGCAGCCGACGTATTTTCTTATATTACCCCCGAAAACCAGCAAATTATTATAGAGGCACTGACAGATTCAGAGGCGTCAAAAATTATAAATGAGCTGTTCGTTGACGACGCCGTCGATTTTATTGAAGAAATGCCTGCTAATGTAGTTAAGCGTGTCCTAACATATGTACCGGATGCAAAGCGCCAGATCATAAACCAAATCCTTAAATACCCCGAAGATTCTGCCGGGACGATTATGACCACCGAATTTGTAAATTTGAGGGAACACTTAACAGTAAGGGAAGCTTTCGAGAATATCCGGGCTACCGGCCTTGATAAAGAAACTATCTATACTTGTTATGTAATTAGTTATGACAGGGTACTTGTCGGTGAAGTTTCCGCAAAAACACTTATGCTTTCAGACCCCCACAATATTATCGGCGACATTATGGAAACAAATTTGGTTTTCGCCCATACAACCGACGACCAGGAGGCTATCGCCAACACATTTAGGAAATATGGGCTATTGTCCATGCCCATTGTGGATAATGAGCAGCGGCTGGTAGGCATTGTAACAATCGATGATATTGTAACAATTATCGAGGAGGAGAATACGGAAGACTTTGAAAAAATGGCGGCCTTAACGCCATCTGATGAACCGTATTTAAAAACAGGTATATTTAAACACGCCAAAAACCGTATACCATGGCTATTATTCCTTATGCTCTCTGCCACAGTAACAGGCACAATAATAGAAAACGCCGGGGATTCCCTCCCCACATTGCTTGCCGCTTTTATACCTATGCTTATGGATACAGGGGGCAATGCCGGCGCGCAGGTTTCAACCCTAATTATCAGGGGGATGGCGCTTGGGGAGCTATCGCCAAAGGATATATTAAAAATTATGTGGCGCGAATTACGTATAGGGGTTTTATGCGGATTGACCCTAGGTTTTGTTAATTTTATACGTATATATTTAATGAACGGGAAAGACGCCCTGCTATCGTTAACAATAACCATCAGTTTAATGTTGACAGTATTAATAGCCAAAAGTGTTGGCTGCGTACTGCCAATACTTGCAAAAAAACTCAAGTTTGACCCGGCGCTTATGGCTTCGCCATTTATCACAACTATAGTTGATGCCGCGTCATTAACAATTTATTTTTCTATCGCGAAAGCAATCCTGCATTTTTGAAAAGATTTAAAGGCATATATAATTTTTTTATTTTTTTGTATATTTAATTGTTTTTTTGCGGATAATATTATTGTGCTAATATAGCACAAGATATTTCGGAGGTGTCAGGCTAAATGGACGGCAATGCAGATATAACAGTCCAGCTGTTATAGTAAAGTAATTGTTGTTGTATAACA
>JAITVM010000191.1 GCA_031285815.1 Clostridiales bacterium
TGACCTCTTCGGCGGTACGGTTAGAGCTTATTTCACCGCCGCTCATGTTAAAGGTAACCATATCGTCCGAAGCACGGTCGTAGGTATTGTTAATGCCTACCCCGCCGCCGAAAAGGCTGTAGTTATCGCTTATCTTACCGCCTGTCATGTTAAACTCAGATATCCCCGCGATAAACACTCCGCCGCCATAACCCGTCTTTATCGTCGTGCCATCCCCTATTGCGCGGTTTCCACTTATTTCGCCATTTATTAAATCAAAATATGCGTCAAAAATGAACACGCCGCCGCCAAGGGCGGATTTCCATGACGGGATTAACGGGTTGCCGTTTATGCTGGTACTGTTTGAACCTGAGTTCCCGATGATCTTCCCGCCATCAAGAATGAATTTTGCACCGCCAACGGCCGACACGCCGCCGCTGTAAGTGGCTGCGCCCGTACTGGAAAGGGTAACGCCCTTGCTGAGGGTAAAGCTTGTTCCACTGCCGCTTAGATAAAAATGCCTGTAGTTGCTGTTAGGCTGCGTAAGGATAAACCCACCGGAATTGTTTGAAAAAAGCGTGATTTTCTTAGCTTCATCAATCAAAAGCGATGTCGCCTGAAAATCGAAAGGGTTCATTATTTCAATATAATATTCCCCAGACGCGTTTTTAGGCGCGGAGCCGATTGCCGAGAGCAGTTCCGGAAAACTCGTAACTTTAACGGGTGCGGTAAATTCTCCTGTCATTAGTAAGGCTTCCTCAAAATGCAATACAATTTTTCTCTCCGCGTTAAACTCAGCGCCGGTTTCCGGATGTATAGCGCTGTAAGTCAACAGGTATTCTTCCGGCCCGCCGAATATTTCAAATAATCCGCCATCGCTTTTTAGGCTCGCCTCAACGGCTTGCCCTGTTTCGTCTTCTGCGGATACGCCCTCCATGATTAAAGAAGCAATCCGGCTGTTTCTCTCCGCCAAAAAAATCTGCCAGGCTTCATCGCTTGAGTGAATATCCTCACCCATCAAATCTTTTGTGATTTCCGCGATATAAATGTGCAGCGTTTCATCAATGCCCGAAAATGAGATATAATACTGTTCGCCGGTTTCTGGGCCATAAACCGTATCCTCTTCCGTATCTTTTTCCGTATCTTCTTCGGGGCCGCTGTCTGAAGTTATATCATCGGTTGTTTCGGGGCCGCTGCCTGAAGTTATGTCCTCGGCTGTTTCGGGGCCTTCACCTTCCTGTTCGGTGTTATCTGCAATATCGTCTTCTTCTGCAACAGGGTCATTGTCTAATATTATATCTTCGGATGTTTTCGGGTCGCCGTTTTCCTGCTCAGCGGCCCCAGTGATATTGCTTTCCGCTTTAGCAACAACAGATATATCCAGAAAACTGCCGGTAAAGAGGAGAACGCTGATAAGAAGGGTACCAGATAATTTAGTTAAATCTTTCATTACTTTTGCTCTTACTTTCAACATGCTGTCACAGTCCTTTTTGATTAGTATATAGTTGAGGTTTCAAAGGTATTGATTTATATATGTTTGTTTTTCTGCCGTGCGTATGGAATTTGGCATATGTTAACATTGTATATGCAGCAGAGATTTAGCATTACACTTTTATATTTTCCATTCACGCATCTTATATGTAAAGAAAATGTAGAAGTAAAATTATAACAATAAACAAACAGGCGATACCCACAAGAATATGCCTTAATAAATAATAATAAAAAATGAGGGCACCCTGGCAGCGCCCCCATTTTTATTATCGTACATCTTATAATTGGTCTATGTTATATCGGTTCTGATTTAAAATAGGCTGGAAGAAGGGCAAATTCTTTGATAGCCCCTTAGGGCAGAATTCGTTGGCTATGGTGAAATTTCGGCTTATAGATATCTGGGCTGGGGCTTGCTTATACAGCTCAAACTTTACTAATTATATCCCTTGCAATTAAAACGCCACACGACCCAGCCTGTGCAAGCCCGCGGGTAATCCCGGCACCATCGCCGCCGCAATATAAACCTCCTATACTAGTTTGGAGGCGGTTGTTTAAAACAGGCCTTGCGGAATAAAATTTCGCTTCGACCCCATAAAATAAAGTATGTTCGGATGCGATCCCAGGCGTTACCTTATCAAGGGCTTCAATCATTTCTATTAATGATTTCATTGTATTATAAGGAAGTACCAGCCCTAAATCGCCAGGTACTGCTTCTTTTAACGTAGGTTCAAGGAAGCCTTCTTTAACCCTTTTTTCAGTAGAGCGCCGGCCCTTCATGATATCGCCATATTTTTGTATAACTACACTGCCGTCGCTTAGCTCATTGGCCCGCTTGCATATTTCCCTTGCGTATTCGTTGGGCCTATTGAATGGGCTGGAAAAAGAATGCGAAACAAGAAGGGCGAAGTTTGTATTTTTAGAACCCAGGTTAGGGTCATTAAATGCATGGCCATTTGCCGCCATAATGCCGCTATGGTTTTCTATCACAACATGCCCGGAAGGGTTGCTGCAAAAAGTGCGGACCCGGGTCCCGACAGATGTATTAAAAATAAACTTGCCTTCGTATAGATGCCGGTTAATTTCCTGCATAATAATATCAGACACTTCAACCCTGACGCCAATATCTACTTGGTTATTAAGTAAGGTTTGGTTCCGGGCTAATAGGATTTTGCTTAACCATGCCGAACCGTCGCGGCCGGGGGCTATTATAACATTATCGGCAAAATATTCATAACCATCTTTTGAAATTACGCCTTTAACTATATTTTCTTCTGTAATTATATCGCTAACTTCGTTTTCAAAAACCATTTCTACCTTATCTTTTAAATATTCATATATGGATTTTAATATCTCTAAATTTTCTTCTGTGCCTAAATGGCGGACGGTAGAGCGCAAAAGCTTTAAGCCGGCGCCGTATGCAAGCTGTTCGATTTTTTTAACGCTTTGGGTCATAGGGTCAGTCTTTTTTTTGCTGGCACCATGGTTCAAATTTATTGAATCAATATATTCAATTAAACCCAGGACTTCTGAAGGGTGGATATAGTCTGTTAGCCAGCCGCCAAATTCGGTTGTTATGTTGAATTTTCCGTCGCTATAAGCCCCAGCGCCGCCGAAGCCAGAAGTTATTGAACAGGCCGGGCTACAGCCGGACAATACATTCCCGCCAACTGTTTTCTTGGGGCATAGCTTTATTTGCGAAGATAAAATTGGGCAATGGCGGTTATAAATATTCCGCCCTTTTTCTATCAATAAAACTTTAAGGCCAGGGGCTTTGAGCGAAAATTCATAACAAGCGAAAATTCCAGCCGGGCCGCCCCCTACAACTATTACATCATATTTCATTTTTCTTGCCTCCGATGAAATGATTAACAAGGTTTTTATAAAAATCGCTATTTAAGTCCTCAATACATTTATCTGATATATTATAAACACCGCGTTGTATTTTTATAAACCATCCATAGTGGTTATTATATAAAATACTATTGGTCTTTTTATCGCAGCCAAAAGTATTTATTAAATCTGTTGCGCGCATCTCGCCGTTTTTTAATAAGGCGCATGCTATTTTAACAGCTTCTTCACGGTAACCCGTCATTATCCTGCGTTTGTTCACCCCGCCGGTTGTTTCGGATTTTCGGTTCAGCAACTCTTTTGTTAAGGCTAAATTTTTTTTATTTTGTTTAGGGGC
>JAITVM010000196.1 GCA_031285815.1 Clostridiales bacterium
TATAAAATATAGTAATCGCTGACAAGGCGGCCAGAGTGTTTTGTAATTTTAATTAGGTCAGAAAATACAGGACAGCCTTTTTCTTTAATGCCAAATATAAATAAGATTATACATACGCCTATGATTAAAATGAGTGATTCCGTGCCGGAGGCGGAGCCCCAAACGTAATTGCTCTCCATAACAATACCAAAAGATTTGGCGATTGACAAGTATAAAGTACCTATAAGCCCGGACGCAAAACCGACATTATATAAATTATAGCCATTGTGGACCCGGTTTGTTGCGGCGGCAATTGGCGGCAAGATGAACCCGCATATGATGCCGCTAAGTATACCAAGGAGGATTGCCACAACTAATGACAAGCCACCTGCGCCGCTGTCAATGTGTATGGAATGGGTCACTATTGGGGCAAGAGAAGAGGACAGTATAAATACAAGGGCAAAGTTAGAAAATGGTTTGCGCTGTACCCTATGATAAATATAAACCCCAAGCATGCCCGGCCAAATATTATAAAAGTTTTTGCCAAAGAATGAAAAACCGTTTGCCAGCCAAATGGCCATGATTATTGCGCCGGAGGGCTTAATTTTGGCGAAGTACATGATTAATGTACAGGATAGGCCTACGATTGAAACATTCACCAGTGCGCCGCCAAAACCGGCCAACTCCACATAATCGGTTATTAAGACATCTTTTGATATGAGTATTTTATAGAGCCCGGATAGAATTTCCGCAGGGGGCGTCAAAATAAAAGCATAACAAATAAAAAAAATATAAATAACAAACATAACACGGTATGGCTTATATGCATTATCTTTAAGCATGGCTAGTAACCCCCGCCCATTTTTAATCATAAAGAGGGCATGGGGCTTAAAAATCCCAAAACTAATACAGTTATGTACTTTTTTAGCTAAATTGCTTTAAAAATTCCATATCACCCAAGCCGTTTTGCTAATAAATATACATTATGCCCTATCTCATTATGTCAGACTAATGTATATTATAGCAAATTTTAAACTACAAGGGAATAGAAATTTATAATATTTATTTTTTGATATAGATATATAAAACTTTAACGCTAGTGGCTGGAGGGGTGAAAATTCTGTCAGTGTAAGCGTTATCATTGAAAAAAATATAAAATTATTGTATAGTTATAAAAAAGGTTGGGTGGTTAAAATGATTTGTTCGGCTGTTGATATATTGGATGGCGCCGCCAGGCAGTTTCCTGGGAATATAGCTATCGAGGGGGATAAAACCCGTTATACTTATTTAGAATACCAAAGCCATGCGAAGAAACTTGCGACTTATATTTTGGGCAGGGGTATTCATGGCTTTGTCGGCGTTTATTTGCCAAAATCAACAGCGTCATTAATTTCATTCATGGGCATATTATACAGCGGGTCTGCTTATGCGCCTTTAGACATTAGCATGCCAAATGCGCGGATGCTTAAAATATTAAACCACCTGGGGCCAGCGGGCGTTGTAACAGATGTGTTTCACGCAGAAATCTTAATTAGCACATTTAATATAAACCCAGGTAAAATTATAATTTATGAAGAGGCCCTAGATACAAAAATAGATGAAGGCTTAATTAGCAATGCGTTATTAAATGTTGTGGATACTGACCCTATTTATGTAATGTATACTTCCGGGTCTACCGGTATGCCAAAAGGCGTTGTGATTCCACACAGGGGGGTTATCGACTATACCAATTGGCTTGTTGAAAGGTTTTGTTTAGGCCAGGGGGCTATTTTTGGGAACCAGGCACCATTTTATTTTGACAACTCTGTGTTTGATATTTATGGGGCAATGAAAAGCGGCGGGAAACTTGTTATTATTCCTGAAACATTATTTAATTTCCCGGTAATGCTACCGGAATATATTTTAGAGAATAAAATTAATTTAATTTTTTGGGTACCCACTGTGCTTATAAATATAGCTAATGCAAATATATTATCGGAAATAGGGCTGGCTTGCCTAAAAAAAGTGTTGTTTTGTGGTGAAGTTATGCCAAATAAGCAGCTTAATATATGGCGGAAATTTCAAAGCCATATACTATATGCTAATTTATATGGGCCGACAGAAATAACAGATGTCTGTACATATTATGTAGTTGACCGGGAATTTGATGATAATGAGCCGCTTCCAATCGGCAGGCCATGTGAAAATACGAAAGTGCTTATTATAAATGAAGCGGGAAAAGAAACGGTTGAAAATGAGATAGGCGAGCTTTGTATTTTAGGTTCCGGCCTTGCCCTTGGCTACTATAATGAGCCGCATTTAACGGCAAATGCTTTTATGCAAAACCCGCTCAATACAAAATATAGGGAACTAATTTACCGTACAGGTGATTTGGTACTAAGAAACCCTGAAGGCTTAATAATGTATTTGGGCCGTAAAGATTCGCAAATAAAACATAAGGGCAACCGGATTGAGCTGGGTGAAATTGAAACCATGGCCCAGTCCCTTGAAGAAGTGGACAAGGCATGTGTTTTATACGACGGGGCAAATTCCCAAATAGTTATGTTTGCGGAATTAAACTGTGTTGTTTCTGATAAAGCCTTGCTAAAAAAAATGAGGGGGCAGCTGCAATCTTATATGGTACCATCAAAAATAATAAAACTAGATAAGATACCGCTTAATGCCAATGGTAAAATGGACAGGGTTTATTTAAAGGCCAATTATTTTTAGGATGTGATTTTTTGGGTATTGAAATAAGGCAGATGGCGGCTGGGGACATAGGCCAAATAGCTGATATGTTTGACAGGCTCTATGGGCACTTAAATTCTAAAGGCTTTGTACTAAAATTAAATTTGCAAAATATAAAACCAATTATCGAAGCTTCTTTAAGCTCTAATTTTTCACGCATCTACGTGGCGCATGTAAATAATAAGGTAGTTGGGTTTATAAATATAAATATTTCGAAAATAAATATTAAATTTAAATCAGAAACCTCAAAATATATTGGGAATATTACAGAACTTTTTGTGGATAGTGATTTCCGGGGAAATAATTTGGGGAAATTGCTCGTTATGAGGGCGAAAAAATTCTTTAGCGAAAATGGCGTCGAGTATGTACAAGTCAATACAATGGTTGGGAATACACGCGCTGTGGAGTTCTATAAAAATAATGGGTTTTCAGAAGATTATATTTCATTTATAGAGAAAATATAAAAATATAAAATTTAGAAGGGGTTAGCCTAATGCGTGGCCAAATCAAAGAATTTTTAGAACAAAGGTTTGAATTGGAGTTTGATGGTGATTTGGGTTTTGATACAGACTTATTTGATGGTGGTTTTATAGACTCTTTGGAGTCGCTGGTTATTATTAATTATATTGAAAAAGAATTTAAAATAAAAATTTCACCAAATGATTTAATCGGCAACCCATTTAACTCGTTAAATGATATTGCAGATTTTGTAGATATGAAAATGAAAGGCTAAATTATGTCTTTTGCGTCTAAGGAATATATTTTTTACTTTTTGCCAATTACCTTACTGATGTTTTATTCCTTTAATATTTTTAAAAAACCCATTATCAATAAGATATGGCTAATTATTGTATCAGTTTACTTTTACCTAAGCTTTAAAAATGCTATTTGGTTTTTAGTGTTCACTATTTTTTTTAATTATTTTATTGGCAAAGCAATACTTAAAACTAAATCAGTTTTTTTATTATATATTGGCTTGGTTGAAAACGTGGGGCTATTGTTTTTTATTAAATATACAGATTTTATAATAAACCTTTCGAACCGGTTTTTAAAATCAGAAATTAGTTTTTTAAGCTTGGCATTACCGGTTGGTATGTCTTTTTATGTTTTTAGGTTTGTATCCTATTTATTTGACTGTTATAAAGGGAAGGCTAAAAATTACGCATTGCTGGATTTTTGCCTTTATTCTTTATATTTCCCTATATTTATTATGGGGCCAATAGCTAGGCACAATGACATTATCCCTAAGCTTAACAATTTTAACTGCTTTAATTTAGATAATTTTAAAAAAGGCCTTTTCATATTCTCTATTGGCTTGACTAAAAAAATATTAATCGCTAACCCCCTTTTAGAAATTACAGGGCAAGCGCTGGATTTAACAAACCCGGCCCCTATAGCATTATTATTTGGGGCTTTTACCAACTTTTTTGCTTTTTATTTTGATTTTTCGGGATACTCTGATATGGGCATAGGTGTTTCGCTATTATTTAACATAGACTTGAAGGATAATTTCAATTCGCCCTATAAGGCGCGGAATATTCAAGATTATTGGAAACGGTGGCATATTTCATTAACAAAATTTTTAAACGAATATTTATTTTCATCTATTTTTAAACCTGGCAACTCGGCATTTAGGTTTTGTGTTGCCACAATGGTTACATTTTTTGTGTCCGGCCTTTGGCATGGGTCAGGAGTCAATTATATTTTGTGGGGGCTAATACATGGCTTTTGTATGTGTATAATCGCAATAACTGCACTCCACTCAACAAAAAAATATTTACTGCCAAAGTTCGCGGCCCG
>JAITVM010000214.1 GCA_031285815.1 Clostridiales bacterium
AATTCGTGTACATTTATTGATAATTAATGTATATTATACCGTTTTTTATAAAAATAATAAATCCTTTTTAGAAATAATTCGATTAAATTATACCGAAAATGCAAAGAAACCCCAAAAAGCACAATAAAGGCTAACTTGGGGCTTATGATTTATTTAGTTTGTTAAAAAGTAAGTGTTCTTTCCATCTTCAACTGTCAGGCGCATATATTCGGATACGGGCGCGCCTTTAAGGCAAGCCTCTAAAATTTCCTGGCCCAGCGGCATTAGGCCTGGTGCCATATATTTTTGGATTTCCTTTTTAAAAAAATCGGTCAGGATTTGTGCACCTGCGTCATAACCATCGTTTCCTACTTCAGATTGTAAATTTACTTGTAAAAAGCCTTTTTTGATATGGGTACCATCTATTTTGAGCTTTGTCATTGCATAGCCGAGTAGCGGGCAGCGGGATTCTTCAAGGGCGTCTTCGCGGAATTTCGCCCCGCCCCGCCTGGCTAAATATTCCCTGATTGCCCATTGCCCGGAGAACCCTACTTTGTATGCGCCAATATATTGATTGGGTATTAAAACATATCTGGTTGAAGGCGTTTTTAAAATTTGCCTTAATAATAAATTAGCCTGGTCTACCATCTTCCCGGTAGAGAACGGCCAATAGGAGCCAACACCTTCACTTTTCATTTCGCCGCTATCAGTAATACTTGGGTTAGCAAACCCGCGCGGGGCGACAAGCCTCCAAAGCCAAGCCAGTGCCGGCGGCAAAAGGTGGAACAGGCCGACTATGCCGTAATTGGGGTTTTCACGTGTTGTCGGCGGGGTCCTTATCCCGAAGCTCCGGACATCGACCTCAACCGATGAATTGACTGTATTATCTACAAATTTCCTCGGCATTATAAGCCGTGGGTTGGGGCAAGGGCTGCCTTCCGAATCCATAATATGTTCCCAAATGAGCGCTGTTGAGCCAGGGATAGCGTCAATATTAAAAAACAGCAGCGGCTGTTTTGGGTGTATAGTATTAAGCTCGATATTTGGTTCTGTCCCGTAATTTTTAATATGGTCAACACGTACAAACCAGCCGTCTTCGGCGTCGGTACACACAAGTTTCCTGGACCCTGTCTGAAGGGATGGGTGGCAAAGGGCCATATCATCTGTTACAGGGTGGAGCTCGCAAGTATCAGTTATGCTAAGCAGGTATTCTTCGCCGGTTACAATATTTTCGCCAAGTTTTAACCGCCCGTCATTCCGCCGGTGCATAGCTTCAAGCATTTCGGACTTCCCAGACCCGCTAGCCCCTTCGTGCATTATTGTAACAGTCAATTCATATGGTGTTATGACCCTGACGGTAGAGGCATGCAAGGTTACCCACTTTTCGCGTTCGCCAATATCTAAAAGGACAGCGTAAATACCTTTTTTTGCACTGGGGCCAGGGTATAAGTTGTATGAAAAGACTTCATGGATGTCAAACATCCTATTATGGACAACAACCTGTTTGCCTTTAAAGTGCGTATGGCGAAACGGCGGCGCTACATAAACAATGGCCTTTGGTTTGAAAAAATCGGGGACTTCGCTTTTCGGGATAAAATTTTGTATATCGGCAAGGCCTGCGGCGAAAAATGCAGCATTTCTTGGGATAATTAAAACTGATTGGTACCCAACATCCATATCCCGCGAACCAGCCATAAAGGGCATTAGTATTAATGACGGCTGGGATTTGAGCCATTCAAAGGTTAATGACCTTAAAGTGTCAAAGCTTTCATTATATTTGTCTTCATACCGGGTTTTATCAGTCGGAAGGTCGTCGCCTATAAGCATGGATTTTGGGTCGCGGCGCCTCATATATATGTCATCATAATTAACGACCAGCCCGTTTTTACATTTTGTAACGGTAGCCTCCCGGACAATACCTTTCCCCTCGACATTATAAGAAACATCGAATGTCATATTTTCGCTATTGCCCATCGATAATTCCAGAAGGTGCGCCCGTGATTCTGGGATAATGATTTCTGTATTGTTGTTCTTTAAGATTTCTGAAATTTCTTTAGGCAGAATAATCTTATTCAAAATTGGCCTGCTTAGGTCCCCCATATTTTTTATTCCTCCCAATTATGCTGTGGCTAGTGCCAAAAGCATTTTTAAATTAGATATATCATAAATGTTTAACATCAACTTATTTTTTATTTTATAGAATATACCGTAAAATTGCAACAGTAGTTCTTGTATGGCTATATATGCGTTGGGAAATATGGTTGATTGTTGATAAAACCTTTATTACAGCCATATTTTAAATGTAATTTAAATGTATCATGCATGTAATAGGCCAGCCCTATAATTAATCATGCTAACATAATACTCTTGCTTAAGAGGGAAAGAGGTGTTAATTTCAATGAACAAAAAAGATTTTCTTCGAGTTATAGTGGGGGCAGTAGCTATAATGGTAATTGCTTCGGTAGTTTTTCCCGTTAGAGAATATATGAGAGCTAAAGCGGATGACGGCATAGTTACTGATATAGCCGAAGGGAATGACAGTGACTTAAGTGATAATTCTATAGAAGGCGCGGAAACTGGCGATAGCTCTGGCCTGGGGGAAGATAGCGGGGCTGGTACTGAAACAGGGTTAGATGATGGCGCGGAGCCAGGCAGCGAAACAGGTTTAGATGGCGGCGGTGAAGAAGCTACAGAACCGGGCGGCGAAACAGGCTTAGATGGCGGCGGCGAAGAAGCTACAGAACCAGGCGGTGAAACAGGTTTAGATGGCGGCAGTGAAGAAGGGGCAGAACCGGGTGGAGAAACAGGTTTGGATGATGGTGAAGGCACAGAACCGGGTGGCAGTGTACCAACAGAACCCGGAACTGACAACCCAGTTGGGCCTATTGGGCCAAAACCTACTGACGTTACCCCGGAAGCCGGCCCTATAGAAGAATTTTTCGATATAGCTGAACTAAAATCTATTGCACGTGAAGAATACGACAGGAATTACAAACAAAAACTAGGTTCAGATTTCTCTGGCAATATTTACCCAATGTTAGACTATTTAGTTGAAACAGTAATAAACGGCCACTTATACAGTGAAGGCACCGAGCTTGAATTAATTAAAAAAGCTAGGGAAGACAACTCTTATATAATCCAGCTTATAGGACGTGCGTTTGAAGATGAATATAAAAAAGCGCTGGTTATAGATGGGGCCCCTGCTGAACAAAAAAGCACAAGCCCTGCCGGGTCTGATATAGTAGATTATAGGCCTTATAGGGCTGAAGATGAGAGGGGCAGTTTATTCCCGGGTTATATTAAAAATATTACAAAAGAAGTACAAGCTGAAAAGGCTACTGTTTCAAATGAAGTTGTTGATAAATTTAGGGAATATAAAGTCAGCTTAGGGTTTGATATTAGCGGGCCCCCAGCGGTGTCACAAATTAGTGGCGCGGATTATGTTTTGCTTATTGATACATCAAATAGTATGGTTGATAACCTGGAAAATGCTAAATCAGCAGCGAAAAAATTTGTTGATTCGGTTTTTCCGGAAAATTATAATTATGATGACTCAAATAAAGCTGAAATAGCAGTAATAGAATTTTCAGATAGTGCAGATGTTGCGGCCCGGTTAACAAGCGATAGGGAAGAGTTAATTGACGCTATTGATGGGTTAAGGCTTAATAGGAATATTGATGCAGGTAAATCCGGGACAGATATGCAAGGCGCTATTTTAGAGGCAAAAGATTTATTAGGTATAGATGACGGAGGCAGTTCGGTTTCTTCATCAAGAAATAAAAATTTTATTGTGTTTAGCGATGGCGTTGTAACAACAAGGTATACAGACCTTTGGTCTTTTGACAGTAGCCTTTTTGGGCAGCCGGAAATTGATGCCGAAGATTCTGATTCGCCAAATGCCGGTGTTAAACGTTGGTCTAATTTGACAGCCCGTGATTGGCAAGATGGTATAGTGCTTGAAAAAATCAGTGTTGCCGGTGAAGATTTTTTTGCTGTTGAAGAAGAGGCAGGGGCGGATAGCGAATATAAAAAGCAAGTTGAGCTTAGCTCGCTTGTTACAATATTAGAAGCACAATTTGCAGTCAATCAGGGCATCAATATTTATTCGGTTGATTATTCTGACAGTAGCGAAGCAGAAAGCTTAATGAATGGTATTACTGAAAAATTAGATGATACACCTGATTTTACTACAGAAATAAATTCAGAAGCGTTAGGCAGCAAGGGCTCAAGAAGTAATGGCAATAAATATTACAAAGCAGTTAAATCTGCCGATATGATTGATGAAATTATTTCTGAAGGGTCTAAGGAAATAAAAAACCCATTTAACGGGTTTAAAATCACAGAGCAGCTAATGGATAATTTTGAACTCGTTGAAGGCAGCGTTGTAATATCTGACGAGCCGTTTGGCGAAGGCGAGGTTATTGCATTAGGGAAAAAATCCGTATCCAAAACAGGCATTAATTTAGAAACAACGAAGGATTATTCTGAAGGCATTTATTATTTAACTTATATATTGAAG
>JAITVM010000090.1 GCA_031285815.1 Clostridiales bacterium
AAAAAATTTTTATAGGAGGGGTAAATTTGCATGAAGTCATTGTAAAGTATAACGGCGATATTGCCGCTTTGGGTTTCCAGTATGAAATTTTAAGTGAGAGCTATGCGATTTTGACTATCTCAGAAGCGGATATCCCGTTATTAAGAAATTTTACAGAAATAGAATTTGCCGAAATGCCAAAACGCCTTTCGATATCAGTCAATGAAGCCCTCGACCAGTCTTGCATTACGGCTGTGCATAGTGAGCGCGGCTATGATTTGAGTGGTGAAGGTGTACTTATTGCTATTATAGATTCGGGGATAGATTACCGGCATGAAGATTTTAGAAACCACGATGGTACATCCAGGATTGCATATATTTGGGACCAAACCATAGAAAGCGGCCAGCCGCCCCTGGGTTTTTTATATGGCGCAGAATATACGAACGGGCAGATAAACGATGCGCTGCTTAACCCGGACCCGTACGCTGTAGTGCCCCACCAAGATTATATTGGGCACGGGACGGCTGTGGCAGGTATAGCGGCAGGTAATGGGCGGGCTTCAACCGGGGAAGAAATTGGGGTCGCGCCTAAAGCCACAATTATTTCGGTTAAATTAGGTGAACGGGACAATGCGCGCTTTGCCCGGACTACAGAAATTATGCGGGCAATTAAATATGTTTATGACAAAGCCAGCCTTATGAATATGCCGCTTGTTGTAAATTTAAGCTATGGTACAAATGACGGGGCCCACGACGGGAATTCACTTTTTGAAACATATATTAATGATATGGCGGAAAGATGGAAAAGTGTGATAGTTGTGGCAAGCGGCAATGAAGGTGCCGCTAAGCACCATTACCAGTATAATTTAAAACTAGGCGAAGCAATTGATGTAACCTTCTCTGTTAGCGGGAAATTTGAGGAGCTCCCGCTTTACTTATGGAAAAATTTTTCGGATAATTTTAGCAACGAGATTATTGCACCGGATGGCATTACTACAGGGGAGCTGCAGCATACGGCTATACCAACTTTAGTGCACCTTGGGGGCACAAAACTAATTATTGAATATACCCAGCCTAACCATTATAACCAAAATAATGAGATAGGTTTTTTACTTTTATCAAAAACAGCCGGCGGGGAAGTCCAGCAGGGGGTTTGGACTATCAGGGTAAAGGGGGTTAATGTGGTAGATGGCAAATTTGACATATGGCTGCCTACGGTAGGCGAAGTTTCTGACAAAGCAACCTTTCTAACTACTTCAATAGACACGACGCTTACTTTGCCTTCTTGCGCAGAAAAAGTAATAACGGTTGGCGGTTATGATATAGCGACCAAAGGGTTAGCCACATTTTCAGGCAGGGGGCTTACAAGGGGGGACGTCCGTATCAAACCGGATTTAGTTGCCCCGGCCGTGTCTATAAAAAGCTGCCGGCCGGGCGGCGGCTATGGGAATTTCACTGGGACTAGCATCGCCGCCCCATTTGTAACGGGCAGTGCGGCGCTAATGATGCAATGGGGGATAGTGCAAGGCAAGGATACTTATTTATATGGCCAGCGGATTAAGGCATTTTTGATGAAAGGGGCAAACCGCGACAGCACTATAACTTACCCTAATAATGGTTGGGGCTATGGCACCTTGTGTTTGAAGCAGAGTATGGAGTTTTTAGAAGAATTTTCGGGCATCCAGTCATCCAAGAAGATTTTTGACAGTAACCTGCAAAAGCAGATTTTTAGCCAAGGGGTGAAAAATAAGTGGCATCACTAATTGTTAGGGATAACCCTTCAATAGAAGATTTTTTAATAAAGCACCCCGACATTAAAAAAGGCAAGATGCTTTCAGGTAATTATCTGATACTTATTCTGCCGGATGATAGGGCGGCCGAGATGGTAAATGATTTGGGCAACACAAAAGTTGATGCATATTCCCTTATTGTCGGCTTATTGGGGAAAGAAGCGTTAGATGCGTCGGGGATTACGCCAATCCAGCAGCAGCCCTTTCTTGACCTTAAAGGCCGCGGCGTCCTCTTGGGGTTTATTGATACCGGTATAGATTATACTAAAAATGCGTTTATATATGAGGACGGCACAAGTAAAGTCCAATATATTTGGGACCAAACTATTGAAGGGCCGGGCCCAGCTGATTATGGGTTTGGCACAGAATATAATAACCCCCAAATCAACCAGGCGCTTAAAGCGCCAAACCCATTCGATGTAGTACCGCATAGGGATACAGTTGGGCATGGGACATTTTTAGCATCCGTCGCCGGCAGCAGGGAAAGCGGCGAGTATTTAGGCGCGGCCCCGGATGCGGATATTATTGCGGTTAAATTGCGGCGTGTAGGCAAGTTTTATACAGATGTTTTTTTAATACCGCCAGAACAAGAAAATGCTTTTGAATCCATAGACGTTATGCTGGGGGTAGAGTATATTCTAGATAAATCTTTTGAGTTGGGGAAACCGGCCGCGATTTGTATTTCTGTCGGCACAAATGAAGGCGGGCATGATGGTTTTAATATATTTGAAGAATATTTGTCGCGTATTTCCCACCGGTCTGGGGTGACGCTTTGTTGCGCAGCCGGCAATGAAGGCAATGCCGGCCACCATACCTCCGGGGTTATAAAAAAAGAAGGGGATGTAAATAGGATTGAAATTACCGTTGGGGAAAACGCCGGGAACCTTTATTTTAACCTTTGGAACGATGCTTCGGATAGGATCTCGGTATCCATAACTTCGCCGACCGGTGAAATGGTGGGGCGCGTGCCCGCTAAAAATGGTTCGGTTTATACCGAGCGGCTGGTATTTGAAAATTCAGAAATAACTGTTTTTTATTTTTTCCCTATAGAAGGTAGCGGGAGCCAGCTTACCGTAGTTAAAATTATGAATGCGACGCCCGGTATTTGGGCTATCTTAGCCCATGGTGATATAATACTGGAAGGGAAATATGACGCATGGCTGCCGATGACAGGTTTTATTAGCCCTAATGTGGAATTCCTATCGCCAACGCCCGAGTGTACAATTGTTGTGCCGGCAACTACCATGGGCGTTATTACCTGCGGCGCTTATAATAGCCTGGATAAAAGTTTTTATGTTTCGTCCAGCTGGGGCCCGACAAGGATGCCAATGCTAATGCCGGATATAACCGCGCCGGGTGCGGAAGTGACGGGGGTTTACCCAACCGGCTACGGCATGATGGAAGGGACCAGCGTCGCGGCGGCAGTTGCTACCGGTGCGTGTGCTTTATTGCTGCAATGGGGGGTAGTAAATAAAAATGAAATTTTTGTTGACACATACCTTGCCAGGGCATATTTAATCCGCGGCTGCGATAGGCCGCCGGGGTTTGAATACCCGAATAACCAATGGGGGTATGGCCGTATGAATTTACAAAACACATTTAATTTGCTGAGGAGGACCCAAGGCTAAATATACCTATAGCCCTTATGGCAAAATATTATAACATAGGCCGGGTAAACAGAAATATTTGCTGAGCCTATGTTATAATTATTTTACAAACAAATGGGAGGTATATTTTGTGGATGAAAGGATAAAGGGCCAATTATTTTTCCTGGCCGAGGCGGATAAAATGAAAAATGTGGCGCGCCAGACTTTGCTTGCGGATAAATCCCGCGAAGAAACGGACGCAGAGCATTCGTGGCATTTTGCTTTAATGGCAATGACATTGTATGAATATGTAGGCATAGAAGGCGTAGATATAAACCGAGTTATTAAAATGGCGCTGCTTCATGATTTGGTTGAAGTATATGCCGGGGACACTTTTGCATACGATACAGAGGGTTATGAAAGCAAAGAGGCGCGGGAAAGGGAAGCCGCCGATAAATTATTTTCTGTTTTGCCGGAAGCCCAGGCTTTGGAGTATAGGTCTTTATGGGAAGAATTTGATTTGATGGAGACCCCGGACGCCTTATATGCTTCAGCGGTAGATAGGTTCCAGCCTTTTTATAGCAATTATTTGACTAACGGGCATACTTGGGTGAAGCATGGCGTTTCTGATAAAATGGTGTATTCGCGCATGGCGCCGGTTAAAAAGGCCATGCCCAAGCTATGGGGTTTTGTTGTGGATGTAATAAATGACAGCTGTGAAAAAGGATACCTTAAATATGATAACGGTGAAAACGCTGAACCTGTTTCCGCTGGAATTAAGGGTGGCGAAAAAAATAACTTGGATATTAAAAATAGCGTAGCCGAAGAAGAACCGCGCGGCCGGAAATACCCCATAGTATTAAGCGAATATAATCCGGAGTGGCCGGAATGGTTTGAAGAGGAAAAACTAAATTTAGAACGGGCCTTTGGAAAAGGCGTTATTAATAAAATTACCCATATAGGCAGTACATCGGTGCCGGGTATGATGGCGAAGCCTACAATAGATATTTTACTGGAAATACATAAAGGCACGGATATAGAAAAGCTGGTAGGCGCATTGCCAAAAGGGGAATATACCTGTTTAACTAAAATGGCGCTGACTATGGAAACTAAAGAGCCGCATTTGGTGATTCTTAAAGGGTATCTGCCAGCAGGCTTTGCGGAAAAGGTTTACCACATACATGTTAGGTACCCAGGCGATTGGGACGAGCCATATTTTAGTGGTTACCTTATTTCACACCCAGAGGTTGCCGCCCAGTATGCCGCTTTGAAGCAGGGGCTGTTAAGAAATTTCGAGCATGACCGGGACGGGTATACGGAAGCTAAAACTGGCTTTATACGTGCGGTTATAGAGGAGGCAAGGCAATCATAACATAATAAAAAAACAGGCGCTACAAGGGCGGCCCTGCGGCCTTCTGTTTAAACCAGGGAAAACATATGGGGGGCCCGCTTATGCTTATTTGCCTATCAATTTATAAATAATTTCAGTTAAAAACCTTGTAAATAAAATAATAATAAATGGCATAACAAATCTTCTGTAAAACAGCAATAGGTCAAATAAAATAAGTTTGGTTTTAGAAGAGTCAGTATTTATTGAAATGCTTATAGGGTAAAGTAAACGCAGCAGGATCAAACTGCCCGTTAAAAAAAATATTGTGCAAATAGTACGGTTTGAATAATTACCGAATTTAATTATATTCATTTATCCTGTCCCCCTTGCCGGTTTAACCGGATTCAGATTATTTTAAAGGTTTTATTTTTTTCTGGCCGGGTTCAGGTTATATTGAGCAAAAAATAGTTTTCGATAATATTTTTGGTGATTTCTTGTGCCTTAGGGCCATCGGCACCTTCTTGTGCGGTTAAATACGTAGCGAAATATATATTGCCGCCGCCTATGTTAAAAAAGCCAACAAACCAGCCGCCATTGCCGGTGCCTGTTTTGCCATATAAATTGTAGCGGCTGTTTAATGTTTCAATGTGCATCATTTTTTTAAGCTCTAAAATATTATTTTCATTTATATCTGTTTGGCCTTCAAAGATGCGCATTACTAAATCAAGCTGCTCCATTGGGGAAATTAAAAGAGAAGATTCCATCCAAAAACCATTTATCCAGCTTGGGCTGTTAATTGTGCTTCCATCCCATTCGCTAATATCACAATTTCCATATCCAATCTTGTTGATAAAACCCCCCATGTATTCTTGGCCGGTTTTTTCAATCAGAAGCTTAAAATACCATGTGCTGGAATTTTGGAATGCTTCGATTAAATTCATATCCCGGTTCCATGATTCAAATGGCCAGTTTGTCCCGTCCCATTTGAAAACAGAATCAGTAGGTGTAATGGTTTCTGACTCTAATGCGGCTAGTGATGAAACAATGTGGAATGATGAATTTGGCGAAAAACGTTCATCAATCCAATTTTTGTTATATGAAATATATTTTCCGCCTTCTTGAAGAAAAACTGCTGTGCCTGTTAGGCTGCCGAAATAGGGGCTTAAATCTATTTCAGTTATTTCTTTGCTTTTTATTTCCGGTTTGCTGCTTTTTATAATTTCACTTGGTTCCGGTACATTAACCGGGGTGGAAATGGTTTCTTTAGCTGGCCCGGTTAAATTGTTATTTGAGTTGCATGCTGATATTAACGCCGCCACAAAAAATATTGGTACCAAATATTTTGCTATCATACTTAAATTCCACCTTTGCAGAACGTGACAGGAGGGCACCTTGTCAAATAGGTTTACTCTATTATATCACACAAAGGTGGATTTTTTAGCATATAGTGTGAAATCAAGTTCGGTTACTATAAATTATTTTTGAGTTCCGTAGTATTAAGGTTATTGAGGCCTTCCCATTTTAACGGACAGAAAAAATAACAAAAAAACGAATAAAAACACAATAAATCAAGCAGTACCTTTAGAAGACATAGAGATTAAGGATTCAAAATCATTTGGAGCCATCCATGCAATAGCAGAATGAGGCCTGACAAGATTATAAAAAGCTTCGATATAGCGAAAAATTTCATTTTGAGCTTGTGAACGTGTAGTAAAATGGTTAAGGTAAACACACTCACATTTAAGGCATG
>JAITVM010000121.1 GCA_031285815.1 Clostridiales bacterium
GGCACATCGGAGAAAGGGTGGTTTTTAGGGTGGGCGGCAGCTTCTTCTTCAACCCCCATGCCGCTAATCAGCATGATGATGGCCTCTGTCCGTGTAAGTGCCGTATCCGGCCCTGCCTCCATGCCCGCAAATACTGGCACCGCAGGGCATATCATTAACACAAAAATTACCATCAACAAGAATTTTCTCATTTTAAACCTTCCCTTAAAATTTATTTATTGATAACGGCTCCAGCTGGCCGAGCACCTCATCAGCCGGCATACCGGCCGCAAGGCAGGCTGACGCCGCTATTGTGCCCTCTACTAAAGCCGCCGTTGAAAGCGTTATTTTTGATTGCTCAGCTTCGGGCAGCCCTTCAATTACCATTTGGATAGTAAGCATGGTAGAGCCCAAATCAAAAAATATTATTACGTCGCCCAAAGTTAGGGCATATTCAAGGGTTTCTTTCATCTTGTCATAATCCGCGCCTGCTGACCCATCTTTTGCCCCGCCAACAGAAAACACACTGGCATTTGGGTTTAACTCCAACGCTAAACCACGCAAAGCATCCGCAACACTGCGGCTATGGGATAAGATTAATAATGAAGCCATCATATGCCCCCTTATAATAAATCATAAATTGCTTTTATAAGCAGGCAGCTGGACATAGCGCCAGGGTCAATATGCCCTAAGCTGCGTTCCCCAAGATAAGAAGCCCTGCCTTTTGTAGCAACTATTGTTTTAGTATATAATACCCCTTCTTCAGCCGCCGCTAATGCTTTTTCAAATGCCTGCTTTGCGCTGCCGCCGGCAACAGCGCTTTCCTCGAGTGCTTCCAGGGCAGGGATTAGTACATCCAGCATAGTTTTTTCATGCCGCTCAGATTTCCCGCGGGCTTTTACGCCATCAATACCTTCCCGGAGCATTTGTGTAAAATCCAAAAGCCCTATCTCATCTTTATCTTTTGCCGCCCCAGCCGCTTTTAAAAACAATGTGCCATAAAGTGGCCCGGCGGAGCCGCCTACATGGGATATCATAGCCATCCCTGCAGCTTTTATTATTTCAGAAATGCTTTGGCTACCTAGCCCGTTTATTTTTATAACTGCGTTCTTGAAGCCCTTGTTCATATTTATGCCATGGTCATTGTCGCCAATTGCGGCATCGAGCCCGGTCAAGTATTCTTTGTTCCCCTCTATTTCCTGTGCCATTTGTAATATGATATTTTTTATTAGTTCAGCGTTTGCCATTTATATTTGCCCCTAACCTTTAAATAGTATAAAAATAAGTGCGGGGTAGCCCCGCACTTTATAAACTCATCAACCGAAAGCCTTATAAGCAGGGGTATCCGCTTTGGCACTAAATAGCGCCTTTAATTCCCCGTCAAGCTTCAATATGGAAACAGAAAGGCCTGCCATCTCTATGGATGTCATAAATTCGCCCACTATTGTATTATATATTTTTACCCCTTTAGACGTCAACATTTCATTAACTTTTCTATTGGCGATAAATAATTCCATAAGGGGCGTACCGCCCAGGCCGTTTACAAGCACAACCGCTTCATCCCCTTGTGCAAGCGGGTTATCGGCTAAAACCTTATCTAAAAGTGTTTCGATGATTTCATCGGCCGGCATAATTTTCATACGCGAAACGCCAGGTTCCCCGTGTATGCCAAGGCCAACCTCCATCTCATCATCTTCAAGTGTGAAGCTAGGCTTTCCAGCTTCGGGCACGATACAAGGGGTTAAGGCGATGCCCATTGTACGTACATTTGCTATTACTTTCTCGGCTATAGCTTTAACTTCTTCCAGGCTTTTGCCGGACTCGGCAGCCGCACCCACAATTTTGTGCAATAAAACTGCCCCGGCTATACCGCGCCTGCCTATTGTCCAAGTAGAATTCATAACTGCCACGTCATCGGCAATAACTACTTTATCACATTTAATGCCTTCTGCTTCAGCCATTTCCATAGCCATTTCAAAATTCATAACGTCGCCGGTATAATTTTTGATTATAAGCAGCACGCCTTCTTCGGTCTGCACTGCTTTTATTGCCTCAAAGACCTGGTCCGGGGTTGGCGATGTAAATACTGCGCCACAGACGGCGGCATCAAGCATGCCTTCGCCAACAAACCCTGCATGTGACGGCTCATGGCCAGAACCGCCGCCGCTTATAAGCGCTACCTTGCCTACTTTTTTATCCGTACGCTTTATTACATCAAAACCTTCAATACGCTCAACATATTGTGGGTACGCTAACGCTAGCCCATTTATCATTTCGTCTACTACGTTTTCCGGCATATTGATTATTTTTTTCATCGACAAGCTCCTTTTAATATATTGTTACCAGACTAATGACGCCACAATGCCGGCAACAATACCGCCACAAATAGGGCCAACTACAGGGATCCAGGCATAAGACCAGTCAGGGTCCCTTTTATCTTTTATAGGTGCCAGTACATAAGCGATCCTAGGGCCCAGGTCACGGGCTGGGTTTAAAGCATAGCCTGTTGTGCCGCCAAGCGCGGTGCCCATTGCAAGGATAATAGCCGCTACAGATATAGGGCCTGGGACGTCAGTAGCTTGGCCGCTACCAATAATAGCAAATATAAGCATAAATGTGGCTACAAACTCGCTAATAAAATTGTTTGTTGTGTTCCGGATAGCTGGGCCTGTAGCAAATACGCCAAGTTTAGTATCCCTATCTTTAGTTGCGTCAAAATGGTCTTTATAAAATACCCAAACTAAAAGGCCGCCCAAGATGCCACCAATCATTTGCATTGCAATATATCCAGGTACAAGGGAGAAATCGCCGGAGTTTATAGCTAACCCGATAGTTACTGCAGGGTTAAAATGCGCCCCGCTCATTGCGCCAAACATTAGTACCGGTACCATAACCGCAACCATCCAGCCTAAAGTGATTACAGCCCAGCCTGAGCCATTGCCTTTTGTTTTATCAAGTATTACGTTAGCTACAACAGAGTCCCCAAGGAAACATAGGATAAATGTACCAAGTAATTCACCGATCAAACCTTGCATTATAATAACCTCCTAATATATAAGGGCTTTTAAACCTCTACTAGTTTTTTGCCCAGCCAAAAGAGCAGTTAACTGCTTTTTTCCACCCGGATATAAGGCTTTCGCGGGTTTCATTTTGCATATTTGGCGAGAATACCCTATTAACGCTAACATTTTGCCTAATATCTTCTTTATCTTTATAGAAGCCTACTGCAAGGCCGGCTAAATAAATCGCACCAAGTGCAGTACTTTCCGCAACTGATGGGCGGATAACATCTACCCCTAAAATATCAGACTGGAACTGCATAAGGAAATTATTTGCCACAGCCCCGCCGTCTACACGGATAGCTTTTAATGCAACGCCTGCGTCCGCCTCCATAGCTTTTATAACGTCGTAGCTCTGGTATGCCAGGGATTCAAGGGTTGCGCGGATAAAATGCTCTTTTTCAACGCCACGGGTCAAACCGACGATGCACCCACGTGCATATTGGTCCCAATATGGCGCGCCAAGGCCAACGAATGCCGGTACGACATAAACACCGTTAGAGTCCGGGACTTTATTGGCATATGCCTCTGTAAACGAAGCATTGTCAATCATACGCAGCCCGTCGCGTAGCCATTGGATAGCGGCACCTGCAATAAATACGCTCCCTTCGAGCGCGTATTCTACTTTTCCGCCTTCGCCCCATGCGATAGTTGTCAGCAAACCGTTTTGGGATTCAACCGCTTTTGTGCCTGTATTCATAAGGATAAAGCAGCCGGTACCATAAGTATTTTTAACCATGCCTTCTTCGTAACAGCATTGCCCGAATAAAGCCGCCTGCTGGTCGCCTGCTATACCGGCAATTTTAATTTCGCCGCCAAGCATATCTTTGTCTGTTTCGCCATAAACACAGCTCGAAGGTTTAACTTCAGGCAGCATGCACCTTGGTATATTTAATTCCTTAAGTATTTCATCATCCCAATCAAGGGTATGGATATTATAAAGCATAGTCCGTGACGCATTGGAATAGTCTGTAACGTGTATCCTGCCTTTAGTAAGGTTCCAAATAAGCCAAGTATCAACCGTGCCGAATAAAAGCTCGCCACGCTCAGCCATTTCCCGTGCCCCAGGAACGTTTTCGAGTATCCAGCGGACTTTTGTGCCGGAAAAATATGCGTCAACAACGAGGCCTGTCTTTTCTTTTATTTTTTTATCAAAACCTCTCTCTTTTAAGGTATCGCAATATTCAGAGGTCCTGCGGCACTGCCATACTATAGCGTTATAGATTGGCTTGCCTGTAGATTTATTCCAAACAATTGTAGTCTCGCGTTGGTTAGTGATTCCAATTGCCGCTATGTCTCCGGCATCTACGTTAAGCTTAGCTTTTGCTTCTGTTGCAACAGATATCTGGGTTGACCAGATTTCCATTGGGTCATGCTCTACCCAGCCTGCTTTGGGGAATATTTGCGTAAATTCTTTTTGGGCTACGCTCTTAATATTTCCGCCTTTGTCGAAAAGGATAGCCCTGGAGCTAGTAGTGCCTTGATCAAATGCCATTAAGTACTGTTCCATAATGTTCCTCCTTGTATTTACAGGTGATAGAATCTTAATTATGCTAAGCAGAAAAAACTGATATTATGATTATTAATAAAATAGCGCCTACCGCTTGGGGTTTTGTTGCCCATCAAATTAAAATTCTATAGTTATAGTTAAAATTGCTTTAACCAATATGAAAATTGAATTATACCGAATAATAACAAGAATAAATTTTTAAATGCCACGTGTAGCGATAATATTTATGCCCGTACCACAAATATTTTCTATAATAATGGCCCCAATGGATACCGGTGCGGATATTTCAATGCCTTTTAGTGCCTGCATACATTCCGCTATCTTGCCTTTTGGTATGGGGGCTTCGGTTTTTACAGGAAGCGCACACAGTGGCGCGCCTTTTAACCGTATGGTACTGGTAACAATACGGGTTGGGTTGGTACATTCTACTTTTGCGTAATCAATGCCTTTTTTACATGTAGCGCCTTCAACGTTTTTTACATCCCCACCTTCTAATGTGACAGAAAGCTGGCAGCCCATTGGGCAATTTATACATGTTAGTTCCCTTTGCAAAACATCACCCCTCTATAGTCATTGTTATGGTGCCTGTACCAGGGTATTTGTCAAAAACTTCTTTAGGGAATGATATCGTTTCCATTTCACCCGGAGCCATAACTAGGCGTTTACGGCGTAATTCAAGCTGGCCATCAAAATACGCTGCAATATATTTATTTTTATAGACATTGCCTACCCTGAAGCGGATATCTATTTTATCTTTAATATTACCAGGGTCAATGGTAGACGGCACAGTATACCGCACACCCCCGGCTGGTTCAAGTTTTATGGCAGCTTGTGTGGCTGCCTGTTCCCCAAGCACGTATAAAGCGGCAGATTCGCCTGCGCGCATGCTTTCTTCGGAAACAAAATCAACAAGGTCGTGCACATGCAATACATTGCCGCAAGCAAATACGCCTTCTGTACTGGTTTGGAGGCTTTCGTTTACAGTTGGGCCCCCGGTTATATTAGAAAGCATAGCCCCTGCATTTTTAGAAAGCTCGTTTTCCGGTATAAGGCCTACAGAAAGTAAAATTGTGTCGCAAGGGATATATTCTTCTGTACCGGGGATTGGCAAAAGTTTTTCGTCAACTTTTGATACAGTAACACCGGTAACCCTTTCGTTGCCTTTTATTTCTGTTATAGTATGCGATAGTTTTAAAGGTATCCCATAGTCGTCGAGGCATTGTACAATATTACGCTTTAGGCCGCCGGAATAAGGCATTAACTCTATAACAGCCTTGACCTTTGCCCCTTCTAGGGTGAGCCGCCTTGCCATAATGAGCCCTATGTCGCCGGAGCCTAAAATAACCGCCTCTTTGCCGGGCAAGTAGCCGTCTATGTTAACGAACTTTTGGGCGGTGCCTGCCGTGTATATCCCGGCTGGGCGTGTGCCTGGTATATTTAAGGCGCCCCTTGGCCTCTCGCGGCAGCCCATTGCCAATATTACGGCTTTAGCTTCTAACTCTATTAACCCACTGCTATTAACTGCAATTATTTTTTTGTCAGGCGTAACATCTAAAACAGTAGTATCCAGCAAAAAAGGTATACCCTCTTTTTTAATTTCATCTATATACCGGCTGGCATATTCGGGTCCTGTAAGCTCTTCGGAAAAAGTATGCAGCCCAAACCCGTTGTGTATGCATTGGTTTAGTATGCCGCCAAGGTTAGCCTCCCGTTCAATGATAATAATATTTTCTATGCCGCGGCGTTTTGCGCCGATAGCAGCCGCAAGCCCCGCCGGGCCGCCGCCAATTATAGCTACGTCAACTTTTTTCATATGAGGCTGCCCCCTATAGGCTTTCTTTATTGCGTTCATTTAAAAAATTTGTGCCTTTGCCAAACTTCGTCACTTCCGTTATGTCAACGCCTAATTCTTCGGCAATGATGCCCAGCGCACGCATTGAGCAAAAACTGCCCTGGCACCTGCCCATGCCCATACGGGTCCGCCGCTTGATGGAGTCCATGCTTGAGGTGCCAAGCGGGGAACGCAGTGCCTGTAAAATCTCGGCTTTAGTAACGGATTCGCAACGGCAAACTATATTGCCATAGTCCGGGTTTTCTTTTATTGCCGCCTTACGCTCTTCATTGTTCATTAAACGGAAATATGGTATACCTTTCCTTACCGGGTTAAAGTTTGGGTTTTCAGCTTGGTTAAGGCGTTTGGAAACAATATCTGCCACCTCTGCTGCAATTGCCGGGGCTGATGTAAGGCCTGGCGACTCTATCCCGCAAAGGTTTATTAACCCAGGTACGTCTGGGGCTTCGCCTACTATAAAGTCATCGTAGCCCAAATGCGCCCGGAGCCCTGAGAATGATGTAATTATTTTGCTTTTATTAAGCTTGCCTACGCTTAATGAGCCTTTACTTAAAACTTCAGAAAGGCCAGCGGCAGTTGTTGAAATGTCGGATTTATCATTTATGTCATTTGAGGTAGGCCCCACTAATAGGTTACCGTCTGCCGTTGGGGTTACCAGGATGCCTTTACCCATATCAGTAGGCAGCTGGAATATTGTGTGCGTGACAAGTGAGGATTCTGTCTTATCAAAAAGGCAGTATTCACCACGCCTTGGAATAATTTTGAGCTTATGGCTGCTCAACATGTTGTTTATGGAGTCAGAATATAACCCCGCGGCATTTATGATAAGATGGCTTTCAAAAACCCCGCCAGTTGTTTCAATAGAGAATACCCCATTTATTTTAGAGATATTTGTTGCTTCACAATTAAATTTAAATACCACGCCATTGGATGTCGCATTTTCTGCAACTGCAATAGCCATTTCATAAGGGCTAGTAATTCCGCCTTCCGGCACAACAAGCGCAGCATATACATTGCTGTTTAGGTTTGGCTCCATTTGAAGGAGCCCGTCTTTGTAAATGATTGATAAGTTTTTGAGGCCATTTGTTTCGCCTTGCGCCATTAGCCTTTCTAATTCCGGCAGGCCATCTTTGCCGAATGCTACGACCAATGAACCATTGCGCTTAAATGGGAAATCTAACTCGGAAGAAAGGCGTTCAAACATCTGCTGGCCCAAAACATTATACTTTGCTTTTAATGTGCCGGGCTTAGCGTCATAACCCCCGTGGACAATGCCACTATTTGCCCTAGAAGCGCCAACCGAAACATCCGGCCCCTTTTCTAAGGCAATTGTTTTAATATTAAAGCGCGAAAGTTCCCGGGCAACTGAACATCCAATTACCCCTGCGCCTATGATGGCAACATCATAAATAATTATCCCCTCCTTTACATTCAAAAGGCTGCATCCCTAAAAACTTAAATACATAGTTTCCATAGTTTGCACAGTAAATATTATATTACATAGGCGCTTTGATAAGAATTGACATATTAACTAGAATTTTATTATATTATTTGTGCAATTTATATAAATTATGATTATGAAGTTATGCTTGGCATATATAATGTAGTCAAAAAAAACAGCCTATAAACATAAGAAGCTGTTCCTAATAACCAACGGATTTGTTTTCAAGTTTGCCAGACTATAAGTGTGGTTAATTTTACCTTGTATAATAAAAGTTGACACAATAAGCCCACCTGATAAACTAATAAATGATGGGGCAAACCATACCAATGGACATAACTAAATGGAATCTGAAAAAACAATACTCAGGCTATTGATAAATGAAAAAGAACTGGTGGATTCAGAACTTATAATTTATGGAATTGATCCGGATGATAATAATAAGGTTTTATTAGAACTTAACTTTAATGGGGTGAATGTTAGAAAATCAAATTTCGGCTTTTTTTCTGCCCTTCAGGATTTGAGAATATATTTGGAGGGCCAAAATTGCCAGGTGCTTTGTAATGGCGCGGCAATAAATGTGTACCCTTCCCCAATGCAAGTAAACATGGCTTGTGGGAGCATATCTAACACACATGGGGCGTCAAGCACTGGCAGCAGACATGGTTAATATTTTTGACTATGATGCACTTGGCAAGGCTCCATCTTTTGCTTTTGTTAGCCCTATATCTTCTGCTAATTTTATTGCTTCATTTTTGAACGTTGTTATCGTATGCACTCACCTGTTTTAACCTCCATATTTTTTTAGTTTATCAGACGGGCTTCTCGTGTAAACTTTTATGATACAGGATCAAGCACTAAAATTTCTTTTAGCGGTTATTTTCGGCGTAGTAATAATAATTTCTACATATTGGTTTGTTTCTTTCGGGCGAATGTTTGATAAGGAAGAATTTTCAGCATCCTTTGACAAT
>JAITVM010000216.1 GCA_031285815.1 Clostridiales bacterium
TTCGGATTAAGACGTTCCGAAAAATCTTCCACCTTACCTTGACTGGCAAGCTATGCTATAATTTATATAAATACTTATCGTGGTTGATTTATTTTACAGAAAACTCGTTACAGTGCCTAATTTTGAGAAATATCATATGCTTCTTGTGCTATTTCCTGGTGCAAGTCTGTATACGACTGGTTGCCGTTATGTGTTTTGCTGCCCTTAAAATGAATACATATTTGCCCATTCATACCATTATCATATATGGTCTCTGAAGCATGTGGCATCCCGTTTATAGAGCCGGCTATTGTTGCACCGTTAATTGTTACCCAAACCGGGCGTACATCCCAGCTCCATTCGCCGCCAAATGTATCGAACATAATATCGGTATCTTGCTGCGTAACAGTTTCTACGTCGGCATGGTTGCCGTTAGAGAAAGATTGTACATAATAAACCTTTCCGGATTTTATATCATAAACTTCTGCCGGTGTATTTAGTTTAAAAATATCTGCCTTTATAATATCCCAAGTAGGGAAAGTAACTTTTGATGCACGTTCTTTTACAACAGTGGCAATTTGTACGCCCGTATTATTTGCCCCGTTTTCAATTGCAGGGCTTTCTGTTATTTTATCTTCTATATATAAAGCGGTATCAATACCGATTTTGTTTTCCTCAACAGGGGGGGCTTCGTAAAAGGTATCCAGCCTGACATAACCTGCGTCGCCACCCCTTATAATATAGGCCCAATCCCCTTCTATGTACATTATATTAACTTGCTCGCCAATAGGGAGTGCCGTAATAATTTTTGATGACTCAAAAGGCGACTGTTTAACCTCAGCAAAATTTTTTGTAGATATGCTTAAGCCGCTAACCCCACTGGCCAAAGCCTGTACCCTAAAAATTAAACAAACTAAAATAGGTGCCATTATAAATTTTAAAATCCATTTAATCAATTTATACCCTCCTCATTTACCTATTTACTTTATTTTTAAAGCTGTTGCGATGAAAAATTTTCCTGTGTTAATTATCGGATTTATTACAATATTGTTAACAGTTTTTTATAATATGCGGTTTTGGCTTGAAAAAAGTATACATTTGTTGTTATAAGCATAAAAAAACCAGCTTGTATTAAGCACAAGCTGGTAAGCTGCACAAGAATGCGCAGCTGTGTTATGAAATGAATAGTCCCCCCTATTGGACATACTTATATAGCATATGCAGTTTTTGATTAGCTTAGGGGCTGGCTATGTATACTAAGGCCATGTTTGCCTATTTAATTGTCAACCCATGAGCCAAAAAAGATGTGGGCCGGAATAGCTATGATAGGCACTATACCTTTGTATCATAATAATATCCCGCTAATAGTTTATCGGAGTTATAATTTGCGGCTTTAG
The DNA here is from genome assembly GCA_031285815.1 of Clostridiales bacterium. Classification (GTDB taxonomy): domain Bacteria; phylum Bacillota; class Clostridia; order Lachnospirales; family JAITVM01; genus JAITVM01. The sequence goes on from JAITVM010000216.1 coordinate 1,377, forward strand.
GTAATTAAATTGACAAAATACAATGGCAGGATTGGCGAAAAAAAGACCCAGTCTCAGGGGGGGATTGAGACTAGGTTTGAGGGGGATATTAATTGTTCCTTAAATTAATTAAGGCTACAATATTAATTTTTACCAGAATATTTTTTATTATACATATTTAAAAAATTTTTTTAAATAAATGAAAAAAAACTGGCTGGCTACTTTTTTTGTTTCCCCAATTTTGCGGGAAATTAAATCTAAGGGTAGCTAGGTAGCTTGACAATATATAGCTACCTATGATAGATTTTTATTAAATTACGGGAGTGATAGATATGTTAGATATTAAAGAATTGCGTGCAAATTTTGAGCACGTGAAGTCTGCTGTTGAAAGGCGCGGCGGGGATTATGGTTTTGATAAATTTTTGGGCATGGATGCAAAAAGGCTTGAACTCGTCCAAAAGATTGAAGATATGAAATCCAGGCAGAATGCTGCATCAAGGCAAATCCCAGCACTTAAAAAAGAAGGCAAAGATACAAGCGCTGTTATGGATGAAATGAAAGGCCTTTCGGATGAAATTAAAGGCTTGGAGCCTGAGCTTAAAGAATTAGAAGGCTGGATAAACTCATTTATGCTAAATATCCCTAATATGCCCCATAAAAGTGTTCCGGACGGGTTAAGCGACAAAGACAATGTTGAAATAGAGAAATTTGGCGAGCCAACAAGCTTTAGCTTTGAACCCAAACCGCATTGGGAGCTGGGTGAAGCGCTTCAGATTTTAGACCCAGTAACAGCGGCAAAAACTACGGGCGCAAGGTTTAATTTTTACAAGGGCTTAGGCGCTAGGCTGGAGCGTGCTGTTTTTAATTTTATGCTTGATACACATGTAGGCGAACATAACTATATAGAAGTTTTTCCGCCTTTTATGGTACACCGTAGGAGTATGGAAGGGACTGGGCAGCTGCCAAAATTTGAAGAAGACGCTTTTAAAATTGAAGGTACTGAGTATTTTCTTGTACCAACTGCAGAAGTGCCGGTTACAAATATGTACCGTGAAGAAATTTTGGATGGTGAAAAACTGCCAATAAAACATTGTGCATATACTGCCTGCTTTAGGGCTGAGGCTGGGTCTGCCGGAAGGGACACAAGGGGGCTTATACGCCAGCACCAATTTAATAAAGTGGAGTTAGTAAAATTTACTAGGCCGGAAGAATCTTACGACGAATTGGAGAAATTAAAAAATGACGCTACGCGCATATTGCAGCTTTTAAACTTGCCATATAGGGTGGTTAGGCTGTGCGCCGGCGATTTAGGTTTTGGCTCTTCTATGACATATGATATAGAAGTATGGATGCCAAGTTACAATAGATATGTGGAGATCTCTAGCTGCAGCAATTATGAATCTTTTCAAGCAAGGCGGGCAAACATAAGGTATAAAGACAACATAAAAGATAAAGCGAAATTTGTGCACACTTTAAATGGCTCTGGTTTGGCAGTAGGCAGGTCGGTTGCTGCCATTATGGAAAATTATCAGCAAGAAGGCGGCAGTATATTGGTGCCTGACGTTTTAATACCATATATGGGCGGTGTAACAAGAATTCGGTAAATGGCCCTTAAGCAGTCAACATATGTTCATATGGCCGTCACATTAAAAAGCGATAATTTATTTAACGCAACCCAATAAAATAAATACCCGGGAGGGTTAGCGTAAATAAAAAATATAAGGATGGTTAAAATATGAATAAAAAACTTTTAACAGGGATAGCAGCAGTTGCCTTAATCGGCGCATTAGGTACAACAGCACTTGCCGCCACTACAGATATAACTAGCGGTGCCGCCAGGCCTTTCAAAGTAAAAATGTTTGGTGGGGATTTTGAAAACCTTACAGAAGAAGAAAAAGCCGAATTAGAAACTGAGTTAGCGGCTAAACGCACAGAGATGGAAAAAATGGCAGCAGAGCAAGAGGCAAAATGGGAAGCCCTAAGCGATAGCCAGAAAGAAGAGCTATATGCATTACAGGAGGCTGCTATAGACAACCAGATAGATATGATTGAAAAACAGCTGGAGTTTGGCCTTATTGATGAAACACAGGCAAACGAACAGATAACCAGGCTGGAAGAAGCAAAAACTAACATAGGCGGGTCAGGCGACCAAATGTTTTTCGGCGGGCATGGCGGCATGAAATTCAAATTTTCGGATAAAACCGCACTTGAAACTATAAAAAGCGAAGTTACAGAAAGTTAATTATAAAGGATACCCCCCCTCAAAAAGATTTATTATTGTAGGCTAGTTTACGGTTTTAAGAAGCGTTAATACTTTTGCCACAGTTTCCGGCATAGCATAAAAACTATGCCGGTTTTTTATATTGTTTACTTAATATTCATTATCCTAGCGATTTGCTTTGCCGGTAGGCCAGGTAATGGGAGGATGAGGGATTTTTCATCAATTTTCTTATTTTTTCTAATTTGCGAATTGGCGCCGATACTGCTGTTGCTGCCGACCGATGCACCTGGCATTATATATGTATTTGCGCCAATCATAACGTTGCTGCCGATTGTAATGCGGTCTAAAATAAGGTAGCCGCCCTCAAAAATATGGCAGGTGATATCGGTTTTGCCGCCGATCACCACATTGTCGCCGATAGTTAATAAATAGCTGTCATGTAGCCCTACTGTATTTATAAAAACATCTTTGCCCATTTTACAGCCAAGCAGCTTAAAATAAAGCCTGATAATACCTGACCCCATTACATAAGGCAGTATTAAATTTATGCTGATTGTATGGATGCCTCCGTAAATTAACCAGCGGTAAAATGTTGGGTCAGTGGTTTTATATTTACCCGGCCGGAACCCGAGGGATAATAACCGGCCCGTAGCACCGAAAACGATTACCCCGGCTATAAAAAATAGGTAAACAGAGGTACCGATACCGAGTGCCAGAAGGCATGTATTAAGTGCGGGCAGGTTAAATGGGCGCAGTTTATTGATACTTGTTACCAAAAGTGCTGAGGGTATCAGCGCAATACCTATAAGCAGCCCGTAAAATAAGTATAGCAGCAGCCCGGCGATTTGGAACGTGGCTGGGTTTGAAATAAGGGACTTCATAATTTTGTTCATAAATATACCCCGTTAATTATTTTTTAACTATACCGCTAGCCCCCTAAAAAATATTAGTTTATTGCCCGTAATAGGCATCTTTCCCATGCTTGCGCAAATAATGTTTGTCCAATAAAACTTGGGGCATGGTAGCTTGGCCAGGGCTTAATATAGAAGAATAAATAAACATTTTGCTTACTTCTTCAAGCACAACAGCGTTATGTACTGCGTCCCTGGCATCTACGCCCCAAGTAAATGGCCCATGGTTTTTTACTAAAACAGACCTATAATCCATTGGGTCTTTACCTTCAAATGTTTCTATGATTACATTTCCTGTCTCGAATTCATAATCGGAGTTAATTTCCTGTTCTGTCATATCACGCGTTATTGGTATGTCGCCGTAAAAATAATCCGCATGGGTTGTCCCAAGTGCCGTTAGCGGTATGCCTGCTTGGGCTATAGATGTTGCAAATGTGGAATGTGTATGGGCTACCCCGCCGATGGTTTCGAATTTATTGTATAAAGCCAAATGTGTTTTTGTATCAGAAGACGGGTTGTACTTGCCTTCTATTTTATTGCCTTCTAAGTCCATGACCACCATGTCTTCCGGTTTAAGGGAATCATAACTAACCCCGCTAGGCTTTATAACAAATAGGCCGCGCTTACGGTCTATCCCGCTTACGTTCCCCCAGGTAAAAATAACGAGTTTTTGTTTCTTTAATTCCATATTAGAAAGATAAACCTCTTTTTTTAAATCCTTAAGCATTTTATTCCTCCTAGCTTTAAGATAAGCCCCAGTGGCTGCCTATTACCTACCAGGCTTTGAATAAGTATACCACAAAAACTTTCTGTTATATAGCCAGCAGGCCCAAAAAAATGTTTATAGCTTTGATTAGCCCTACTATATTATAAATAAATTTACCCATACTATTAAACTATTGTTAATTTAACTCGATTTATATTTATCACATATACCGCGTTTTTAATTTGATGTGGTTATTTCTAAAATGTTAGCCTAATGAATTAAAATTGTTTTGCTTGTTTTATATAATATAAAAAATACTATAAAGGGGAAAATTATGAAAAAATTTTTTTTTGCTGCGATAACTTTGATTTTATTAAGTGCCTGTGCCAAAAGTGATACGGAACAAGGTACACCCGATATTACACCCGAAATATCAAGCCCGGCTGTTTCTGAAACAATCATTTCAATAGATGAATTAAAACAAGGAAGCGGCTATTTATTATTGGATTTAAGGGAAAGCACACTTTTTAATGGCTTTATGCAAGAAGGCTTCGATAGGGGCGGGCATTTAAAAGGTGCTATAAATTTCCCTTATAGCACTTTAAAGGACCTAAACGGGCAGGGCATAGATTTGCTCGAATATCTTAAAGGTATGGGGGTTACGCCAGATAAAAAAATTGTCATATATAGTAATGATAATGGCAAGTCCTTTGATTTATCCAGAAAGTTAATTGACTTAGGGTTTGAAGACGTTAAATTTTTTGAGGGCTTAGCTGATTGGGCAAATGATACTAGCTTAGAGCTTATTAAGTACCCGAACTATCAAGCCATTGTAAACCCTACTTGGATAAATAAATTAATAAATGATGAAAAGCCTGAATCATATAATAATTCGGATTATATAGTCTTGGAAGCCTGTACCGATGAAAACGCAAGCCTGTATGAAGAAGGGCATATACCTGGGGCTATATCTTTTAATTTAAATAATATTGAATCGGAAGCGACAGCATTTGGGCTTAACCCTTATGACGCTATAATTGAAACCCTTTTGGAATATGGTGTAACGGCTGATAAAACAGTTGTGGTTTATTCGAGGGATGATTCTTCTGCGGCCAGGCTTGTTTTTACGCTTTTATGGGCAGGGGTAAAAGATGCGAGGTTCCTTGATGGCGGCTATGCTGCTTGGGAACAATCTATATACGACAAAGATACAACTATTAATGGCAATGTTCCGGAAACAAATTTTGGTGGCGGGGGGGCGCCGAAAGAAGGTTTAATTATAGGGGCAGGGGATATTGCTACCAACTTACAAGACCCTACATTTAAGTTGCTGTCTATAAGGGGGCAAGGCGAATATTCCGCTTCTGTTGTTGAGCCGCTAATTTCAAGGCCGGGCGAAATAAGCGGTGCTATTTGGGGGTATGATACAGCGGGTTATTTGAACCCAAACGGCACATTAAAAAGTTTTGGGGAAGTAAAAGAAATGTGGTCTGATATTGGCATAGAAGAAGGCGACAGGCTCTGTTTTAGCTCTACATTTTCAGACCAGGCATGCCTGCCTTGGTTTATTGCCTATGTTGGTGGATGGGGCAATATATCTTTGTTTGATGGCGGATATTATAGCTGGCAATTAGACAGCAGCCGGCCAGTCCAGACCGGCCAGCCAGCGGGGCAATAATTAGAAATAAATATTACTATAAGATTGTAAATTTTGTGGCAGTCCCCAGCATAGGATAATACTATATAATAATTTGGTATTTAAAATAAGCAAGCCTGTTATGGAAGTAAGGCGCGCCTTTATAACCAACAGACATATTTTTAAGTTTGTGGCTATAAAAGTAGTTTTGCCTGAAAAATATGGGGATGCTATGGCTGGAGGAATAAGTATGAAAACGGTTTTGTTGAAACCTGGCGCAGTTGGCGAGGACGTTTATGCTGTTAATTATATACTAAAAAAATTGGAATACCGTATTTCTAAAATTACAGACCTTTATAAATCGGAAACGAAGGTGGCAGTTGAATCGCTACAAAATGACTTGGGCTTAGACGTGACAGGCATAGTTGACACGAAGACATTTACCCTCTTAAAAAAATTATTTGAAACCAGGTTCCCAGAGGAAGCTGTTTTGGGAACAGATGATGAAAAGGCTGAGGCAATAGCTGTATCTAGCCCGGAAATACTGGAAGGGGCCCCTGAAGCCGGAATAAGCCAAGCAAGCCATGAGGCGGAAATTGAGGGGCCTATTGAATACGTAAGCCTAAATGATGAACAACCTGATGATATAGTTAGCATATATGAAGGTTACGAAAAACAGGGCAGCAGTGAAAGCCCATATTTTAAAAATATACAAATCTGCGAAGAGGCAGGCCCGCAAAATAATTTTCCCCAAAGTATGGATGGTGAATTGGAGGCTTTATCTAGCCCGCTTTTGAATGAAGGGGCTAGGGGGCTATATGTCCGGATATTGCAAAATTCCTTAAAAGAAGCAGGATATTATGATGGAAATGTGGATAGCATCTATGGGCCGGGGACAAAAAGGGCGGTAAAAGAATTTCAAGGGTCAGTAGGTTTAGTACCGGATGGGTGCGCCAATGAAGAAACATGGAGTGCGCTGGAAGGTGGTTTTCGCAGCGATAAAAGCCGTAAAATAGAGATAGCTTATGAGCCTAAAAAAATAGATAAGCCTATTGCCCA
>JAITVM010000217.1 GCA_031285815.1 Clostridiales bacterium
TTCAACATTATTAAATAATATTAAATTTATTTGATTTAAGATTAAACTATATTCAACTACCCTGCCCCACTAAATATATAGAAGTTAATTGATTTTCATTCATTTTATATTATAAATTAAAAAAAGTTGATTTCAATTAAAATATATAGCCTATTGATAATACGATATTTTACTGGATGAGACAGATATGTTATAAAAATTTTCAAGGCAATTAAATTATTTTTTATGATTTTTACTTGTTTTAATCAAATTTATATAAGATTAACTGGAAATTAAATTGTTTTAAACTGCATTTTTGAAAATGAGTGAAAGTTGAAACCTATTTAAAAACAATAATATAAAAACATATTTTATATGCAATAAAACATAACTGAAATTGCAAATAAATTTAGGGTGTGCCAAGAACAATGTGGGCTGATACCAAATACTTTAAGTGTGGCCGTTTTGCCTACAATAAAATATATGGGGGAAAAAAGTTTCCTATGAAAAGAATAGGGAAACTTTGAAAGTGGTGCCTGCCAAATATAAAAGCGGGCGGATGGCGAGGGGTATGCCATGGAGATAAGTTGGATATAGCAATTGACAAGCATTCATTATTATATTATTATGGGCATATGCACACGTGTGCATATGATTACATGCGCATATGCACATAGGATCATATGCATATATGAGCTTATGATCACAGCACATACCTTTGTAAAATACATATAATTCAAATTTATTATTATGGCGTGATTTTTTGGACAAGCATTTAGCGTATGGTTGCAATGGTTTGGTTATTCTATAGGGCTATAAGTAAAATATAGAGAAGGTGAAAATATGGAGGATAAACGGGTTAGGTTTCATACTTCTTTGAAAGAAAGCACTTTATATGCACTAAGGATTAAAGTCGCCAACTCTAAAAAATTTAAAAATATCAATGATTTATTAGATTTATTGGTAAATGAATTTCTAGACAATGTTGATGAGTATGGCAATATAAACCTTAAAGGCGATAGTGGGTTAATCAATAAAATTGAAGAAAGCAGTGTAAAAGAATTTCATGAAGAAGAAGTAGGTAACAGGCTAGAATCTTTGGACAATTTGATGAAAGGTTTTTCATTATAATTTTAGGAGGAAGATTTAAAATGATAATCGGCATTGATATTGGATATGGATATGTTAAGGCGGCCGGCAATGCAAAACAAGTAATTTTCCCAACAATAATTGGTGACAAAAAAGAATCTACGGGGTTATCAGATTATTTTGGGTCTACAGATGATTATATTGTATCTATTAGAAGTGAAGGGGAAGAAAAAGAATATTATGTCGGGGATATTGCTATAACAAATGGTTTTGCGAGAAAATGGAACAGCGATAAAACAGTAGACTTAGAGTATTTAAAGGTATTTTGTGGGACTGCGTTCGCTGGTTTATTAGAAGCCTCTGATGAGACAGAAATAGAAATCGGGGTAGGGCTGCCAATTAATTTTTTTAAAGTCTATGGTGAAAAACTAAAAAAAATGTTAGACGGGATCTCGATTGAAATAAAAATTAACAATGGCAGTTATAAATTATTTAATATCAAAAAAGTAAAGATTTATGTCCAAGGCCTGGGGGCTTATTTTAGTTCTATATATGATGAAAACGGGGCCGTGAAGAATATGGATTTATTAAATAAATCTTGTGGCTTTATAGAAATTGGTTACCGGACTGTAGATTATTTTATTGTTTTACTGGGCAAAAAAAGCATGACTGTCCCTGAGGCATATGCCCAGACCCTTGAGAAGGAGGGGATAAATTACGCTTTCCAAGATGTAGGCCGCTCTTTATTAGGGGAATATAAAACTTCTTTTGACATAATAGAAATAGAAAAATCTATCCTTTGGAGAAATGGGAATTTAGAAATCGATGGCGGGGATACAATTAATATAAACAAATATTATGAAAGTGCTATCGAGAAGCTTGCAGAAACTATAAAAGATAAAATTAATATTATCTGGCAAGAGCATTCTAACCGGTTGCCAATTATATATATAAGCGGCGGCGGCGGCGATGTATTATATAAATATTTGTTTAAGTTTTATAAACAATGTAGGTTGCAAGAGAATGCCCAGTTTGCCAATGCATTAGGTTATCTGGCTAACATGAAAAAAGATGATTTAAATGAAGGCAAAGCAGTTGAGAATACCAACAAAAATAAAAAAGACAATAAAATACCAGTAAAAGCAAAATAACATAATAAAAGTGTAATAGGGCGGTGAATTGACATTAAATTTACTGCCCATATTTTTTGTCAATTTTTAATTTCCGCGATCTAGAAATTAGCTGAAAATAATAATATTTTGAATACAATTGTAAAATCTGCATAATTCGGCATATATAAAAAAATTAATCATTATGGAAAATATTGCGGGGCACAAAAAAGGGTTGAAATTAATTTGAATTAGATACTGCTTTATTTGTAATTTTTTGTTTAAGCCATATTTTTTACTTAATATCTAATTTATATGGAAAGCCCCCAAAATTCGCTGGCTTGTAATTTAATAAAGAATTTTGGGGGCTTATATTATTTGAAAGCAAAAAGCATAATTTATTAAATTATATTATTGCCATCAAAATAGGGGGTTAAAAATATTTTGCCATAAATTAAATTTTGAAGCTACTATTTGGAGTTATCGGCTTCAAAATATATACCGGCGCTTTTTCTTAGATTTTCAACAAACCCTATTACTTTAATACTATATTCGCAAAGGGAATTAGCTTCATTATAGTCACGGTTTTCATAAATCGACTTAAAATTAAAAACCTCGTAATATAGCCTGTTTTGTTCAAATTGGTTGTTTAAAGTAATTTTTGATTTTTCGCCAAAAATTTCTATTGTTACGCTGTCGCAGGAGTTAGCCCCGGTATTAATATACATGCAGCCTTTTTCACCCTGGAGTGTACAAAAATTATTACTAACCGAATCTTTAGCCCCAGTTAAGCTTGCTATAAATTTTGGGTATTTCATAATTAAAACCCCAGAAGTATCAATACCGTTTTCGTGCAAGTTCGGAAAATATGATGAGCTTTCAGGCAAGCCAAATAACCCAAGCATGAAATGTATATTATAGATATTAATATCCATCAGGCTGCCACCTGAGTATTTTGGGTTAAACACATTGGGGGAGCCGCCGGAGAGGAAATAGTCATACCGGCTGGAATATTGGCTAAAGTTGAGCTGGGCTATTTTAATATTGCCGACCCTAAATAAATTATCCTTTATAATTTTATAGTTAGGGTAATGTATGGTTGCTATGCCTTCAAATAACATAACATTGTTTTCTTTCGCCGCTTTATATAATTCCTCAGCCTCATTAATTGTAGATGTAAACGGCTTTTCACAAATAACATTTTTTTTGTTTTTTAAAGCTTTTAGTGAATAATAGTAATGTAAACTATTTGGGCTTGCTACATAGATAAAATCAATATTGCTGTCAGAAATCATTTCATCGAAATCGCTAAATAAAGTTAAATTATATTTTTTACTTAAATAACATGCCCTTTCACTATCTGTGCTGCGGCTAAATAATGCAACAGGCTGGGCCCCGTCAACCTTTAGGGCAGCATCCATAAATGTTTCAACTATACTTCCGGACCCTACTATGCCAATTTTCATTTCAGATAACCTCCAAATATTATATTTTGCTAATTTTTTTATTTTTGAGAAACTATATTAACTTGAATTCAATTGAATCATAGGGAAGTTTCTTTTTCAACTACTAATATCCCCCTTTTATCTACATAAAAGCAATTATTAGTTAAAATCTATAAAACAATTGTAAAATTCGGTAAATTTATATTTATTAAAGCAATAATATTTTAAAACAAAACCAGATTAAAGTCTATGTGCTAATTATTTAATATATTTTAATAAAATTATGTAAAAGTGACACAAAGGGCATATTGCAAACCTAGGGTGGTCGTGTTAAAATTTCTATGGCTGAGCTTTTTTGCTAGGGGCAATAGCCCGAAATTATATTATATCAAGGAGGGGTTTATTTTGTTACATTTACGGAGGTTTACTGCTCTAACTGTTGCGGTAATGCTTTGGTTATCGGCTTCTGCCATCAATGTATTTGCGGCGGAGCCTGCCGAGGGCGACACACAGGAATTTCAGATTTTATTTACAAGTGATATCCACGGGGCGTTCAGCGATGTTAGCTATTCAACTACTGCTGACATACCTGGCGGCATGAGCCGTGTGGCTACTGTTGTTAAAGGCCTTAGGGATGGTTTTGATGGGGAAACAATCCTATTGGATAACGGCGATGTTATACAAGGCAACGGTACATCTTTCTTTGTTGGGAATAAAGATTTTCCAACATACCCTGTAGTGGATTCTTTTAATACGCTTGGGTATGCTGCCGCTGCTATGGGCAACCATGAGTTTAACTTTGGCATACCTAATTTATTGCAAGCTTATTCCGGATTTAATGGCGATTTGCTTTGCGCTAACGTAGTGGACAAGGACGGCAACTTGATGGAAGGTTTTAAACCTTATGTAATCAAGGAATTAGATAACGGCCTACGTGTAGCCATAATCGGGATGGTAACCCCAAATATTATGAATTGGGATTCTTCCAACATGTCAGCGGCCGGGCTCACTGCACTTGACCCTGCGGTTGAAACTGCTAAAATTATTGCCCAATTGAAAGCTGATAATGCTGCTGATGTTTTTGTTGCACTTCAGCATATGGGCGATACCAGGGAATATGATAACCCAGGTTCGGGCGCAATTGATGTTATTAATGCAAACCCTGGCCTTGATGTGTTCTTAGGTGCCCACTTCCATACTATTATGGGTACAAAAGACGCACAGGTTGAAATTGGCGGCGTTAAATTTATAGAAAATAAGGACGCTGGCCGTTCGGTAGGGCAAGCTATTATTAAAGCAACATATGAAGGCGGCAAATGGGTAGTTAAAAATAAAGTTGGGTCATATGATTCATCTGACGTTAAAACTGATGTAATTTCTACCGCAGGCGCTGCAGTTGACCAAGAGATGTCAGCAGCTATGGAAAAAGCCCATACAGCAGGTATAAATAATGCAAACACTGTTGTAGGCAAACTTGTAGGCGGGCCATTGGTTCCCCAATCTGATATCCCTGGGGAGTATAATGGATATTTACAAGATACTGCGTTAATCCATTTAATTAATGATGTTATGATGCATTACACTGGGGCAGAGTTATCAGGTACGGCGGCACTCGACGCTAACGCAAATGCCCAGCCTGGAGATATTACCAGGGGCGGGGTGTCTACAATTTATAAGTATGACAACAATACCCTTTACGTAATGGAAATGACAGGAAACCAATTTAAAAAATGGATGGAATGGTCATACTCATATTTCGGCGACTATACAGAGAAGGGCGTTAAAAATATGGGGCCGGCAATTGACCCAACTACAGATATATCCATACCGGTTGGAAATGGTGGGATGGCCGGTTATAACCAAGACAACTTTGCTGGGCTTACATACGAGGTAGATTTAACTAAGCCTGTAGGCGAGCGTGTAGTAAATATGAAAAACATGGATGGCACACCGTTTGATATGGCTAAGAAATACAAGGTAGCTGTAAATAACTACCGTGCCAGCACACATTTAACTAACCCGGCATCTGGCGTTTATGCCCCAGGTGAAGAGCTCCCTGTTATAGTAGCTAGGGATGTTGGCGCAGAATTAACCGGCGAAGGCATGATGGGTTTGATTGTAGATTATATTACCAACCATGTGCCTGAGCAAACTATATCAAATGAATTTACACCAAACTGGAAATTTGTAGGTTTTGAATTTGACGCGGAATTACGTGCGGCGCTGGCTAAATATATTGAAAGCGGTAAAATTACCACAGCCAACCCGGTTAACCCAACTTATGATAAGAGGGCTGTAAAAATTGAAGAAGTAAAAGCACTTATGGCCGCTGAAGCGGGGCAGCCTGCAGTGGAACCTGTACCGGCAGAGCCAGCCCCTATACCTGCTGAACCTGTACCGGAACCTACACTAGGACCGGCAGAAGAAGCGGAAACAGAGTTATATATTGTAGTTGAGGGCGATTACCTTATAAAAATCGCAAATATATATGATGTGGACTATAGGGATATAGCAGAGATTAATGGGCTAGAGGACCCTAACAGCATCTTTATTGGCCAAGAGTTATTGATACCGGCGGCTTAATATGTTGAATGCTAGGCTCTAAAGTTTTCTTTAATATGTTTTTTGTTTGAAAAATAAAACGGCGCCCGTAATAATTAAATTTATTACGGGCGCTATTTTTTAGAAAATTATATTTTTGAAATTAAAAATATTTTATTTCAGCCTAATGCCATAATGAACGTGTGAACAGCAGCATGATTGGGATAATTTCTAACCGGCCCATGAGCATATTAAAAGATAAGACAATTTTACTAAGGTCAGAAAAACCGCCGAAATTACCCATGGGGCCAACAAGGCTCAAACCGGGCCCTATATTGCCGATTGTAGCAAGCACCGCAGTAAAATTTGTTTCAAAATCAAAGCCGTCTAAAGAAACGATTAAGGTACTTACTATAATTATAGAAACGTATGCGAATAAAAATACTAAAACAGACCTTAATATATTATCTTCAACAGGTTTGCCGTCTACATAAATTGTCCTGACTATATGGGGGTGCAGGATGCTTTCAAGCTCACGGTGTATAGCTTTCCCGCCAATAACCAGGCGGATTACTTTTACACCGCCACCGGTTGAACCGGCACAAGCGCCCATAAACATTAACATAAGTAAAACCATGCGTGAAAATTGTGGCCAAATATGAAAATCTGTGGTAGCAAACCCTGACGTGCTGACAATGGATGATACTTGAAAGAAAGCATGGCGCAGGGATTCAAGGATGCCGTTATAACGTGGGGCAATGTTTAATGTTATAAAAATAACCGCTAAACTTACGGCCACTATAAATGCAATAAGCTCGCTTGAACGTGAAGCTTTTTTCCATTGCCGCATAACAATAAGGAAGTAGATTGTAAAATTAACGCTGAATACAATCATAAAAATACCCATTATTATTTCGGCCCCTGGATTATTATACCCACCAATAGAAACATTGAGCACAGAGAACCCGCCGGTCCCGGCGGCACCAAAAGTATTAACGGCACTGTCAAACGGGTGCATGCCAGTACATAATAATAAAATAAATAAAATAAGCGACAGGCTAAAATAAATTATATATAACATGCGCGCAGTTTGTTTTATGCGCGGCAATAATTTTTCAGGGTTGGGGCCGGGGCTTTCGGCCCGCATAAGCTCCATATTGCGCAGCCCAAGCTGCGGCATAATTGCTATTGTAAAAACTAAGATACCCATACCGCCTACCCAGTGGGTAAAGCTGCGCCAAAATAAAATACCATGCGGCAAGCCTTCAACAGCAGGGAGTATGCTTGAACCTGTAGTAGTAAAACCTGAAACTGTTTCGAAAAAGGCATCTACAGGCGATGCAATTGCGCCACTGAATAAAAATGGCAGCATCCCGAACAGGGACAGTATAATCCAGGCAAAGCCAACAAGTGCAAAGCCCTCCCGGACATACAGGCTTGTGACACGTGTTTTTATAAACATGGCCAGCGGGAGCCCACAAGCTAACAGCAAAACAATTGTATAGGCGAAAGAAAGTGTATCGCCGTCACGGTAAATAAGCGAAACAAGCAGTGACGGGATAAGAAGAATTGCCTCACCTATAAGCAGTAGCCCAAGGGAACGAAAAAGTGGTTTATAACGCACGGTTTAGCCTCCAATTAGTATATCGTTAACGTCTAAAAAATTATACTCGCCATTGGTTACGATAATTACATGGTCGCCTTCACGGATCATATCCCCGCCACGTGGGATAATAACACGGCTTTTGTGCATAATGGCGGCAACAAGTACGCCTTTTTTTAACCGTAAATTTTTTAGGGGTACCTGTACAACACGGGAGCCAGGCCCGACAGTAAACTCCATTGCTTCAGCTTCCCCATGGGCAATATGGTAAAGCCGTTCAACGAAATTCCCTTCCGAGTTGACTATGCTACGTACAAAACGCACGATGCGGTCAGCCGTGAGGTTTTTAGGGCTTATTGTTGACATGCCTTGAGCTAGGCGCGTATAGTACATGCGGGTTATTTTAACTATAACCTTTGGCACTTTTACATCAAGCGCGTACATTCCGGCGATTATATTTTCTTCGTCCCTATCTGTTAAGGCAACGAATGCATCCATATCTTCAATACCTTCGTGCTGGAGTACATCATGTTCGGTACCGTCAGCGTTAATGATTAGCACATTTGGGAGCAGCTCGTAAAGTTTTTCGCAACGCTGCCCATCTATTTCTATTATGCGGACATGCATGCCCATGCGTTGTATTTGGCTGGCAAGGTAATAAGCAATGCGGCTGCCGCCAACAATCATAACATTTCGGACTTTTTGCTTGGATTGTTTTAAATACCTAGAAAAAGCAAGCTGCTCTTGAGGGACGCCGACAACAAAAATATGGTCCCCGGCCAGTAGCTCGGTTGCGCCGTCTGCGATAAATATTTCGTCATTACGTTGGACGGAGCTTATTAATATATGCGCAGGTATTTTGGGTGCAACTTGAGAGAGGGGGGCATTTAGGATAGGCGCGTCTGCAGTTAGCAAAAACTCAATAATTTCTACTTTGCCTAAGAAAAAACTTTCCATACTATGCGCCTGTGGAAAACGCAGCAGCCTTGAGATTTCATTAGCCGCAGATAATTCAGGGTTAATGCATATATCAATGCCTAAAACATCCTTGATAAAGCTTTCGGATTCAGCATACTCAGGGTTACGGATACGCGCTATAATGTGTGCGTTGCTTAGCTTATGTGCAAGAAGGGCGCAAACCATATTTATTTCATCACTTGAAGTGACTAGTATAACTAAGTCTTGTTTTTCTATATCCGCTTCTTTTAAAGTGGCAATACTGGAACCAGACCCGTTTATACAAAGCACGTCTAGCTTAGCGACAGCTTTGCTAAGCGCATGTGCATTATTGTCAACGATTGTTACGTCATGCTCTTCTACAGAAAGCTGTTCAGCAATTGCATACCCTACTTTCCCATCTCCGATAATAAGTATTTTCATTCATAACTGCGAACTAAGGCATATAGAAATTTGTAATTATATTTAGGCTCAGGCAATAATTATAAAGCCAAGTGGTTAATTACAATAAGCACATTATTTTTCTATATCTGCAGATTTATTAGTTTGCAGCCTTTCACCCCTTTTTTTGTTTTCATAATTATTAAGCCCAAATTTTCTGCTGTTATTTGGCTTATCCAAATTTTTTGTTTTCTATATAAAACAAAAGCTTTTTTGGTATCAAACTTTATATATTATGCCACATTAAGATTAAAGATTCAATGGCTAAATGAAAGAGGGCAGGGCGTTCAAATAATAAAAGGGGCAAAGCCGTATAAAAGGCCTTACCCCCGTAAATTAAATATTAATATACATATTAGATTTTTATATCTATAGTGCTTCCCTCAGAAACATCCGCGGTTTTAATCATTTCTGCAAATTGTGCGCCGGTCTGTTCAGCTTGCTCCATTGTATTTTTTAGCATGCTGATTTGAACGCTTTGAAGGGCGCTGGTGCTCGACATATCCATAGATAACCTTGCTATATCCATATAGTACATACCCCCTATTTAATTGCCTGTCAAAAAGGCTTTAATTTTTATCGGCCAGAAAAAGTAAAAACTAAATGGAAAAGTATGTGGTATAGAGTGGCATACTTTCCTAGCCTTTGCTGGCTTTCTGTTTACGGGCCGCCTCAATAATTTCATCAGAAATACCTAATTCCTTCAAAATTTGGATGGTTTCGGCGGCATCCGCCCCCCGGGCAAATAACGCCAGGAACCCCATACATACTCGGTAGGGTGTTTTTTGGAACCTTCCGAACAAGATTTGAATAGTATATAAATGAGCCTTG
>JAITVM010000252.1 GCA_031285815.1 Clostridiales bacterium
ATATAATATATTAATATTATTTTAATATTAAATTATTAAAATAATATGATTATATATGTAAATCTGATTTTTATAATAGCCTTAATATATGAAGAAAGTTTGTATATATTTGGTTTCATTTTAGTTATAAAAAGTTTTCTATAAAGAATTATTCCATGATAGAATATAGTATGGAGGAATTTTATCATATGAAAACTGTAAAAGAGTTTGCTGTTGAATGCCATGTGTCTGTCAAGACAATCTATAGAGCATTGGACTCACTTTCTAAAATGTCAGACGATGACAAAGAATGCCCGAGCCAGCCATTGACAACTAAAGTCAAAGGGGTCACCTATATTCTAGATGAGGGTGAGTCAACTATTATTCAGTTTATTGACCCTCTTAAAAAGTTATCTTTGTCAAAGCCAGACCAAGACCAAGACAGGGAAAGCAAATTGCCCAAGTCTGACCAAGACAGGGATAGTCAAGTGCCCAAGCCAGACCAAGACAGGGATAGCCAGTTGCCCAAGCTTGACCAAGACAGGGAAAGCCAAGTGTCAAAGTCAGACAGAGATAGGGATAGCCAGTTGCCCAAGTTTGACCAAGACAGGGAAAGTCAAGTGTCAAAGTCAGACCGAGACAGTGATAGCCAAATGTCAAAGTCTGGCCAAGACAGAGATAGCCGAATGTCAAAGTCAGACAAAGATGATAAAAATGGTGAAACTGAGGAGCTTATATTTTTGCGAAAACAAATAATATTGTTAAATGAGCAGCTTTCATCTTCGCAGAAACAACTCAGTGATACACTAGGTGAACTTAGTGAAGAGCGTAGACACAGTCGAGAAATTGCTGGTAGGTTAGCTACAATTACGGAGACACAGCAAAAGCTATTAGGCATGGAACAAGTTAGGGGCACATCACCATCACCTGCGCTTATAGGTGAGAATGATGCTATTATGCCAACTGTACAGGCTGAAAAGAAACGTGGCTTTTTTTCTGGTCTCTTTAAACGATAACGGTAAATACATACTGCAAAATCACAATAGAGTAATCTTATTGTGGTTTTTCTTTTTTCTGAATACACCGCATTTGATTGAACACTTAGAACGCACCAGATTGAACAGTCAGACTGCAATGTATTGAACAGTCATTCCGGGAGAAATTGAACAGTATCTGATGCTTCGATATAATTGAATAAAGTGTTCCCCTAGTCAAATAGCATATTAAAAGAGATAAACAAAGAATATAATTCGAACTTACAGGACGGTTTACCTATACTTGATGCCTATGTGTTAGACAAACCTTACAAGATAAGGGACAAGGCAATTGAAATGCGTATAGTAGATGCATTAGTGAAAAATTATACAGATGGTTTAATGAGTAAGCTTAATCAAAGGTTTTCAATGGCCGACTGTCACATTATATTTATGGGCGGTGGTGCAAATACAATAAAAAATAAATTAAATAGATTCAATAGTTTCGACATTGAATTGTTAGAAAAATCTGAATTTATAAATGCTTTTACTTTTGAAAATATATGTATACAAAAAAGCAATGGTTAGGCGGTGGTTTTTACGTCTAAAATAACTTGGCATATAACGCTGAATACGGATAATAGTTATGATAAAATAATTTATGGCTATTTTGAAAAGATGGATACGTCCTTGACTATGACGGCTTTGGTGAAAGAATTTTTATATTCAAATATTACCAATCAGGACTTACGCACACCTTCAGGACAATTAGAGGGGGAATCAATTAGCTTTATTAATGATAAATTAGATTTGATAATTGAAAAAATAGACGGGATTAAATTACCTGAAAATAATAACAAAGAAAACCAAAATGATAATAGGGCTAAAATGTATAAAGCAATAAAGGATTTTGAAGATAGCATATAACATAAATTAGAAATCATTCTAAAATTTAGGATGATTTTTTTATTACATGCGGATAAAAAATATTCAATATGTAATTAAATTTACAATCAACTTGAATCCTATTAATAATATTATAAGAATTATTTTACAATATTGATAAATTAATCATAATATTCCGAATTTTTCAGTACTGGAAAATGATGAGTAACGAGGCATAAAGAGTACTAGATGAGCAAAGGCAAGAAGACTCGGGGTAAAAGAATGGGAAAGAGTAGCAAGTAGCGCAAAAGACCAGCTTTTGCAAGTTAGGGGGTACCCCTAAGACCCCATTTCAAAGAATTGAAAGGAGAAGAGGGACGATTGAAAATTTTAGAAAGGTAACAATAAAATTAACAAATGAAAAGTGGGTATATTTAAAAGAAAAAGTTAAAAAATCAGGTTTAACGCAACAAAGTTATATCGAATATTGTTTACTTTCTAAACCAATAAACATAATAAATTATGATAATTTTAATAAGGTTTCAGATTCAATCAGTAATATTGAAAGGATGTTAAAAGATTATGCATCGAACATAGACATAAGGGACAAAAAAACTATAGACTTATATCTTGAATCCCTGAATAGGGTTGATGAAATTTGGCATATATTAAGCGGATTGCTATAAAATCAAATTTAAAAAATTCAATTAATTATATTTCTAAAGAAAGAAATAGCTTGAACAATCGAATTATATATATACAAAACGAAAATAAAGTTTCAAATATAAGTGGCTATAATGTGTCTGCAAATGCAGAATTGGCATATAAACAAATGATGGCCCTTAAAGATCGGTTCAATAAAAAAGGCGGAGTTTTAGGGCACCATTATATCCAAAGTTTTAAACCAGGAGAAACAACACCGGAGCAAGCACATCAAATAGCAAGTGAATTTGTAGAAAGAGCATTCCCCAACTGCATGGTCATTTATGCAACACACATAGACAGGCACCACATCCACAATCATTTTACTGTAAATAGTATAAAACTTGATGGCACAAAATTCAGATCACAAACCAAGACATTATATGAAGCACGAGACATTTCAAACGAATTATCACTCAAATATAGCTTATCGATTATACCCAAAAAGGAATTTGACCCCACAGTACTTGAAAGGAAATACGATGTTATCAGGAATGATATCAACAATTGTATTTTAAAATCGGATAATTATGAAAAATTCAAAAATAACCTGATTAAAATTGGCTATGGGGTTGTTGATAATAAACACCTTAGTTTAAAGCCAAGAGGCTATAAAAAATCGACACGCTCAAAGGAATTGGGTGAGGTTTATACAAAAGAATTTATTATAAACCGGATAAAAGATAAAAATTTTAACCAAGAAATATCTGATAAACATAAGCTAAATGAAAAAGCTGATTATTTAAATATTATGAGCCAATTTGTTTATAAAACAAAGGCTCAAAAAGATAAGGAGCTATGGTCAGTTTCTAAAAAAATAGATTTTATTAACCGGTACAATGCCTTAAATATTGATTATGAATTGTCTAAATTACAAGAAAAAATAAGTAATATTAATGATATTTTATCGAACTATGAAAAACAGAAAAGAGTAGTAGAAAAGCTTGTTAATGATATTAAGTATATTCAATTAAACCCCCACAGAAATCAGAAATATAATTCAATCTTAGCCAATTTAAAAAAGAACGGCATTGACCTAAAAGATATTAATTATGTTTTAGGCGGATTAGAGGGCAAGCTGTTTGAAATAGGCATGAAAATGGAAGAAGCAAGTTCAAAAAGGGGGTTTTTGAAATCGGATATGGCAGTGGCCCGTGAAGTTAAAAATGATATTGAATTAGAACGGTAAGGAGGGGGCCCCATTGGTATCAAACGATGCCGCCCGTGATGCTGAGAAAAAATTAGACGATACAATGAAATATGTTATATATTTGGCGTATAGGCATTTGAAAGAAAAATATGAGCGTTCAAAAGGCACACTATATGCCGGAAAAAATGATATCGTAAAATTAGTTAATAGCAAAGCGCCTTTAAAACAAATTACGGTGCCAGTAAGTGAACTTAAGGGTGTGGAACAGGCCCTTAGGAAGAATGGCGTACCTACCGCAATATTTAAGTCTAAGGAGGCCGCGAAGTTCATATTTTTTGAAGCACACAGGGATATAGCTGAAAATACACTGGCTGATTACTATAAAGAAAAACTGCCAGCTAAGAAACCTGAAGGGTTAACATTATGAAAAACGTAAAAGGGTATTTTATTACGGCTTTTGTTTTTTATGCCATAACCCTCTTTTTTGCCCTCCACCTAGGTTATGCCATTGAGCAGCTTAACGCTGGGTTAAATGATTTTGACTTAGTTATAGGGATGGCTAGCAGGAATATAGCAGAAAATAAATTAATTTTTGCAGGAAGCATTTTTAATGGGAAAAGGGCAACTTTTGCTTTTTTTGCATATACAATATGTTTTATTGTTTTTATTTTCAATAATTACTATAATGCCAAAAAATATAACAAAAAAGGGGTTGAGCATGGTTCTGCCAGATGGGGCAAATTATCAGAAGTTAGGCATTTTTCAGACAGGGGCAGCCAAAAAAATATAATACTAAGCAAAAATATACGGATGTCAATAGATGGCCGGAAAACTAAAAGGAATAATAATATTGTAGTTTTTGGGGGTTCAGGTACAGGGAAGACAAGAAGCTTTATAATGCCTAATATTTTGCAGGGGCATTCATCCTTTGTTATAACTGACCCAAAAGGAAGCCTAACAAAAAGTATAGCAGGCAAATTAAAGGAAGATGGCTACGATGTTAAGGTTTTGAACCTTATAGATATGCAGTACTCAGATAATTATAACCCTTTTAAATACTTGGGCAAGGATGAGGAAGTATTTATCCTAATAGACAACTTGATAGACAATACAGATGGGAAGGCAACAAGCTCAAGCGACCCATTTTGGCATAAATCAGAGAAAGCGTTATTAACATGCATTATTTACTATATTTACGATAAGGGCACAGCCAGGGAGAAAAATTTTAACCAGGTACTACAGTATATCCATGAGTTTGGGGTAGAAGGTTCAGGTTTTAGTAAAAAGCTGGCTGCCCTTGCCGGGCAGGAGCCATTCCATGTATCTGTTTCAAATTATAAAACTGTAATGATGGCATCAGAAACAACATTAAAATCAATATTAATATCAGCAGGAGTACGTTTGGCACTTACGATCTTGAAGCCGATTCAGGATTTATTAAGTACAGATACGTTAGGGCTAGATACTATTGGGGACAAGAAAACAGCGTTATTTGTAATAGTGCCAGATACCTCTGGCAGCTTTAATTTTATAATATCGATGGTTTATACACAGCTGTTCCAGAAATTAATTGAAAAAGCAGATAAAAGCGAAGGCGGGGGGCTAGCTGTGCCTGTTAGGTTTTTGTTGGACGAGTTCCCGAATTGCGGCCGTATACCTAATTTCGATAATTTAGTGTCAACAATACGTAGCAGGGGGATATCAGTATCAATAATACTCCAAAACCTAGCCCAATTAAAAAATATGTATGAGAAAACTTGGGAAACAATTATAGGCAATGCCGATACAATTATTTTCTTAGGCGGCAAAGAACAGGGGCTACTGAAGTATTTATCAGAGCAGTTCGGAAAAGAAACAGTATATACAAGGTCAAGGGGGGCTTCGAAAAGCAAAAATAGGACATTTTCAGTTAACGAAAGCATAATATCGAGAAGCCTTATTACTATAGACGAGCTGGAAACTATGGATAATAACAGGTGTATAGTTTCAATCCGTGGGTGCCGGCCAATTGTAGATGCAAAGTATAACCTGAAAAAACATAAAGGCTATAAATCTACCGGTGAATATAGCCCGGATAATATATACTTTGTTTCTTCTGAAAAGAAAGCCCAAGAATATAAATTCACAAATACTGTGGCTAAAAACGCTATTTTAGGGGGCAAGGCGGTGCCGGATATTGAATTAGGAAGCGTTAGCGTAGGCTCAGATAGCGTATTAGTTGATATTATTGATGGCGAGGCAGTTGAAGTTACGGAAGGCGAATATGCTGATTCGGTTTTAAAAGGGGTCAGCGGGAAAAAAAATAAAAGATATCCATAGGGGGTTAAAACTTTTATGTTAGATAATATTGAGGGGTTCCTGGTTAAACATCAAATTGCAATAATTTTATTTTCGGCAATGGCCTTTACCCCGTCCCAAGCTCTTGCAAGCGGTATAGGTACAGAAACATTTCAGCCATTAATGGACCTAATCTATACGGTTTTGAAAATAGCTGGTGCCATAATAGCTGTTATAGGTTTTGCTAAGCTGCTATTGTCATTTTCAAATGAACAGCCAGAAGGCCGTTATTCGGGCGTAATGCAAATATTAACAGGGATAGCTATGTTTTTTTCTGACCAGATCCTATCCTCATTAGGCATAACATTCTAGAAACTTTTGAAGGTTGTAAATTTTTGTTTTTTGGCTTGAATGTTCTATAAAGCCTTATTAACGGCCTATTCGGTTTGATAGGGATGAAGAATGGTGTGGATTGGGGGCACAAATGACAGACGCCATAAGGGAAGTGCTATATTTTATGTTGGGGGCAATTGATACAATTCTAGGGGCACTTCCTGTATTTATTACACGAATTTCTGAGATTAGTGAAAGTGCGGTAGTTGAATCAGTTTTAAGTATAACCATACCAATTGGGATAAGCTTGATGGTACTATTCTTCATGCTGGACTTTGCAGCAAAATGTATAAACCCGGATTGGATAACCTTGCCTAACATTAGCCTATTTATGGTGAAAGCTGTAGCGTTTAAATATGTAGTAACTAATTCAAAAGATATATTAAATATTGTTTTTCAAATAGCAATGAATATATTTAATAATGTTTCTGACCCAGGAAATTACCTAGGCGACCCTCGGCTAGCTACGGGTATAGCAGCAGTGGTAGGGGCAGTAGAAGCTGTCGAGGAGGATTTGTTTAGTGTATTTACCCTTGTGTTGTATGGGCTGGGCATATTCGTTATTGGTTTAATATTGTTTGGTTCATTTATTATGATTGTTTTTACACTGTTATCTAGGGTTATTGAGATGTTCATACTCCAGGCAGTGTCCCCAATACCATTGTCAACATTAGTCTCTGATGGCAATTCGGCCATTGGGAAAAGGTTCTTACAAAATTATGCAGCGTGTTGTTTACAAAATACAGTTATATTTTTAACGCTTAGGCTCTTTGATGAATTAACGGAAATTATTTCTGGCCTCTCTTCCTTGGAAGGCTATCAATTTATTTTATTTATATTTGGGTACTTATGTATGGCTGCAATAGTGGGCAAGTCAGGCTCACTTGCCAAAATGGTGACAGGTGCATAAATATATTTGGGGTGATATTCATTAGTATAGAAGTTAAAATACCAAAGGAAATCAAAGAATATGAAGAAAAGTTTATACTTGGGTTCCCTTTGCGCCAAACGTTGAGCATTTTAGTTTCCGTTGCTGTGTCAGTTATTATTTATGGTGTTTGCCGGGATAAAATAGATTTAAATACTATAACAACAATAATATCTTTAATTATAGCCCCTATTTTTTTAATTGGTTTTATAAAGTATGAAGGGCTTACATTAGAAAGATATATGTATTTATATTTTAAGTCTATATTTTCAGTTCCACAAAATAGGAAGATGGAAGAAATAAGCGTTATTGACGAGGCCTGCAAAGAATCAATTACTGTGTATGAAGAAGCTATGAGCAGTTACCGGAAGGCAAAAAAGAAATTAAAAAAGTTTAAATAGGGGTGGTTTGTTGTTTTTTTTAGGTAGCTTTAAAAAATTAATGATGCCGCCCGATGAAGGTGTTGAGGCCGAAACGGTGGCTGAAGTAAAAGATGAAAAATATAAATCCGCATTGGAAAAGGATAATGAGCGCTTAAAGAAACGCCATACCAAAAGAAAAAAGGAAAAAGAGAAGCGTAAAGTACCAAAAAGCACAATAGATACAATCCCTTATTTGAAGATGTGCCAAGATAATATAACTATGCTAGAAAAAGGCCTGTATTCAAAAACATTTGAATTTACTGATATTAACTACAGTATTATGAAACAGGAAGAGCAGGAAGACATTTTTATTATATACGGCAAGCTTTTAAATTACTTTAGTTCTGATGTTGGCATCCAAATAAATATAATTAATTCGGTTATTGATATAAACGAGGTACAGGAAAAAATATTTTATAAATTTGGGCCGGATGAAAAACAGAATAGGTTTAAAGAAGAATATAATAATATACTCAGGAATTTTGTGTCTAAACGAGAGATAAAGATTGTGCGGAAAAAATATATCACGCTAACATTAAAAAGGGAAAGCTTTGATACAGCTAGGGTTGAATTTAATACATTAGAAAATGCACTTAACCGAAATTTTAAGCTTTTAGGCTCATCAATTAGGGCTATAAGCAATAAAGACAAGGTTAAACTCCTAAAGGGTATATTTAGGGGCGTGGATATTAATTTGCCGGAATTTACACAAAAAGACTTTAACAAGCAGGTTGAAAAGAATTTTATAGCACCTGATTATTTTAGTTTTAAACCGAAATATTTTATGTTTGGCGATAAGTTTGCTAAAACGTTGATATTGAGGAATTTACCGGCCTATTTAAGCGATAGCCTAATAATACAGTTATCCGAGTTAGACTCAGCCCTTAATATAAGTATAAACATAAACTCTGTAATGCCGGCAATTGCATCAAAGATAATTAACCGCAAACTAACAGCAATAGAATCAGATAAGATAAAATATGTTAGGCATGCTATTAAAAACAACATGCCAACCGATATACTGCCCAGGGATTTGCAGTTTTCACTTGATGAAGCGCGTGAAATTTTAAGCGACATGCTAACTAAAAATGAAAAAATGTTTTTAGCAAATATCCTAGTCACTGCCTTTGATGATTCTTTTGAAGGGTTAACACAAAAAGTTGATGTAATAAAAAATATTGCAAGCCAAAATGTTTGCCAATTTGGCGAATTAGTTTTACAGCAGGAGCCCGGGATGGTTTCTACGCTGCCTATTGGGTTTAATAAAATTGATATAAAAAGGACACTGACTACAAATAGCACATCTATTTTTTTGCCATTCAATACCCAATCTTTGAATATGGGGAAGGGCATATTTTATGGCATCAACCCCAGAAGCAATGAAATAATTTATGCTGACCGTAAAAAGCTGATGAACGCCAATGGGTTTATACTTGGAACATCAGGCAGTGGCAAATCGGTATCGGCAAAAGATGAAATGACACAAATCTTTTGGAAATACCCAGATGACAATATAATTATTATAGACCCCGAGGGGGAATTTGTCCGCATTGCGGAAGCATATGGTGGCGAATCGCTTAAAATCTCATCAGATTCAACAAACTATGTCAACCCGCTTGATATATCATACATTAGTGAAAGTAAAATAAACCCATTAGCCCTAAAAATAGATTTTATGATTACGCTAGCCGAGGTTTGCTGTGGCGGTGAAATAAGCGCAATTGAACGTTCACTAATCGATAGGGCGATGAATTTAGTCTATGGGAAATATTTTATATCTAAGAATTCAGATGATATACCAACACTTGTTGATTTTTATAATATATTAAAAAAAGAGGGCGACGTTGGCCTATATCTAGCAACGAAGCTCGAAATATACTGTGTGGGCAGCCAAAACTTATTTGCACATAAAACAAATGTGGATATAAAAAATAGGTTTTTTGTCTACAACATTAAAGAGCTCAACCCAACCCTAAAGGCCCTGGGTATGCTTATAATGCTAGATAATATAATAAGCCGTATAACGATAAATTCAGAAAGCAAAAAGTTTACGTGGCTTTTTATGGATGAGATGCATGTTTTGCTAAAATACAACCAATCGGCCGCATTTCTTGAAAATATATTTAAGATAGCTAGAAAATGGGGTGTTATCCCAACAGGCATAACCCAAAACTTATCTGACTTATTGCAGAGTGAGCATGGGCGAAAGATGCTTGGCAATGCTGAGTATATACGCCTTTTGAGGCAAAAAAGTGGGGATAGGGCACAAATTGCGGAACTATTAGAGATAAGCGACAACCAGTTAGACTACCTTAATAACCCGGCTGTTGGAAGCGGGCTAATTGTATGGGGCGATGCAATAGTCCCATTTAAGACTGATATCCCAGAAGGAAGCGCATTAATGGAACTATGGGGGACATCTAATAGGGGGCAGCAGAGTTGAGCAAAAAAGATATTTTTTTATACTATAAACAGAAAGCTGTTCTGAAAAAGAGCCAAAAAACTGAAATTTTGAAAGTAGGGCTGAAAGAAAAAAAGGCTAAATCAATAAGCCGGTATGTGTATAATGAATGGCAGCATAGCCAGTATAAAATAAAGAAGGGCACAAAAAAAATAACAAAAATCTTTGTAAGCAAAGATAATTATAACAATGGGCTAGCAGATAAAAAGTTTTATATTGCAGGTAGGGCAGATTTAAATACTAAACATTCAAGTATTTATGGTCTGGCCGGAACAAAAGAAGTAAAAAATTTAAGCACTTCCAGAAAAAAATGGGAAACTAGCGGCTTTAACATTGATAAGCTGCGTAATGAAATGCTTCAAAAAAGCAAGCCGAAGCTAAGCACTATAAACAACAAAAATGCTGGTACAAGCAGCCCTAGATATGATTTTTCAGGCAACAAAAACAAGGTTAATTTGAAAGGCCAAAAAATATTAACAATGGCTTTAAATAGGCGCTTTTATGCTCCTAATAAAGATGATGGTGATAATAATGCAGAGCTAAGTGCTATGAAGGCAAAAGAAGTTTATGATGGGTATAGGTTTAGTGGCCGTGCTGTAGGCAGGGCTATTAATTTTTCCTCTAAATTAACTAATATAATAGGAAACTTGATTTCATTGGCAGTTAAAACAGTAACGGCTAAATTTATTTTTGCACTGGTGCCTATCCTTATAATAATAATCCTGGCTGCAGCAGCCCTATTCATACCATTGGGGATGCTCCCGATGAACCTTGTTATGGCTGAAGGGGGCTATCGGGATAAGGTCATATCGGAAACGCTAAAAGCATATTCCGGTTTTATTTCTGGGGTAGAAAATAGTATTGGCAGCGTAGATGATTTAAAGGTATTAGGCGATGCAAATGTTGACTACCGTTATATATTGTGCCTTTTGGCAGTAAAAAATAACCAGAGGTTTGATGAAAAAGCAATTAGCGAAATATCTAGGATATATGGGACATTTGCTTACGCGGCGACAAAAGAAGAAAGTTATACCGAAGTAAGGCAGGTGACGCATATAGATGAAGCTGGGAATGTTACATATGATGAAGAAGAAATAATAAAAACAAGAGTTATTATCAGTTATGGTACAAAGTCTGTTTTAGAGGTTGCAGACGAATTAGGGTTTGATGATGTACAGATAGAATGGCTAAAAATGCTTTTATCAAATGAGTTTGGTGCCGGTACCCAAATGAAAACTACAGGGCTAACAGATGAAGAGCTAAATGAGGTGTACAAGCTGATAGATGGCATAACTGACCCAAATAGGAGGAAACTAATAGATACTGCAATGTCATTATGGGGCCGTACATCATATTTATGGGGTGGAAAAGCTGAAGCAGGGGGCTACCCCTCTTTGTTAGATTGCTCAGGGTACACTGGTTGGGCATATAGTACGGCTTTGAACAACAATAATCTAAATGGTGGGACAGCTTCTCAATTTTATGTTGGTGAAAGTGTATCCTCTTACGAATTACAAGCTGGTGATTTAGCATTTTGGAAAATGCCTTCACAGGTAGAAAATACACCTAATGATGCAAATCATGTAGGGTTATATATATGTACACTTGAAAACGGCAAGCCAGTTTATATTCATTGCCAAGGTGGTACGGGTGTAACGATTAATAGTTTTAGTTTCCAATATTTTAAAACAATAATGGGGTGAAGAGTTTGAAAAAGGGTTCAAACTTGAGGGAAGAAAGGTATAAAAAATATTTGCAACAAAGAGAAGGGCTTCAAAAAAAGCTGGAAGCATTGGATGAGAAAAGCAGGGCTATTGAGGTTGAAGAAAAAATTGAGAAGTTTAGCCAACTAGAATCCTATCTTGCAGAAAGTAACTTAAGCTTTGATGAATTCATAAAAAACATAGATAAGTTTGAGAAAAAACAAGCGTTAGATAGTTTTAATTAATAAAAAAACTATCGATATTTTAGCATAATTATGCTAAAATATCTTATGGGAGGTGTTATTAATGAACGTAATTAGACCAGTATCAGACTTACGTAATAATTTTGCTGAAATATCAAAAATAGTACACGAAACGGCACAACCTGTTTTTCTTACTAAAAACGGTTATGGAGACATAGTTGTTTTGAGTATGGAGGCTTTTCAAAATCTGCAGTTTGAAAGCGAAATTTATTATAAATTGCAAGAAGCCGAGCGTGAAGCCAACCATACAGATAAAAGATTTTCGTCTAAAGAAGTATTAAATGCTATGAAAGATGCTATTGGAGGCTGATTATGTACCAGTTAGAATATTTGCCAATAGCAAGACAAGACATGATAGAGATTGCAAAGTATATAAGTCATGAACTTTGTAATCCTACTGCGGCAGAAAAGCTATCAAATGACATGATAGAAGCAATCGATCTACTTACAGAATATCCTTATTCAAACGCCGTATACACCACTATAAGACCTTTAAAACGAGAATATCGAAAGTTGATTGTAAAAAGCTACATTGTATTTTACTCGATAGACGAAAAAGAGGAGAAAATAACTATTTCAAGGGTAATTTACGCTCGTCGTGATTATGATAAATTATTATAATTTTAATCCCTATTGCCAAGAAGTGCTCCGCCTCTGAGGCGGAAGGATGAATTGGCAAGGTCTTGACTATAATGTACCCCAAAAACTAGACACAATTAAAAAAAAGTAAATCACTCTGGTATGATAATGACAATAAAAATAAGAGATCAAAAAAATGAAAAAACGCCAATATACGCCGGAGTACAAAGTAAAAATTGTGTTAGAGATTTTACGGAAAAAAATGCGGTAAGCGAGATAGCCTCACGTGAAGAAATAAGTAACAAACAACTATATAACTGGAAAAAAGAGTTTCTGGAAAACGCATCCAAAGTTTTTAGTACAGATAAAATAGCCAAAGAGGCAAAACGGGAGGCTGCAGCACAAGAAGAAAAAGAAGCATTAGAGAAAAAAGTAGGGCAGCTTACTCTTGAAGTAGACTGGCTTAAAAAATCTAGCCAATTACTCGGACCTGCCTGGGAAAAAAGTATGGTTACAAAAAATGAACCACTGCCAGTAAAACGCCAATGTGAGCTTTTAGGCATCAACCGTAGCAGCGTTTATTATACCCATACAAAGAGAAGTAGTGAATCCATAGGCAAAGAAGGACATTTAAAACGTAGGATAGCCGGCTGAGTAAAGAACAGGGGATAAAATTAAAACAAACAATAGGTGTCTGCCGTTTCGTTTATAACCTCTATCTGGCACATAATGCGGAAATGTACGCCAGTGGGAAAAAATTCATAACGGCGTACAGCTTCTCAAAATGGCTGAACAATGAGTATATCCCTCAGAACCCGGATAAAAAATGGATAAAAGGCGTATCAAGCAAGGCAGTAAAAAAGTCTATCGTAAATGCGGAAATGGCCTATAAACGGTTCTTTGATAAACTTGGGGGTTTTCCAAAGTTCAAAAAGAAGCGGAATCAAGATATAAAAATGTACTTTGTAAAGACAGACGCGAAAACACTTATCAAATGTGCCCGCCATAAAATCCAAATCCCTACGCTTGGGTTTGTAAGGCTAAAAGAGTACGGCTACCTTCCAGCAGATAAAATAATCAAAAGCGGCACGGTATCTGAAAAAGCGGGGAGGTTTTATGTAACAGTTTTGACAGGCGAAGAAGCCCCCAAAGAAAAAGCCCTATTAAATGAACGGGGCCTTGGGGTGGATTTAGGCATAAAAGAACTGGCGGTATCAAGCAGCGGCCAAGTTTTTGGTAACAAGAATAAAACGGATAAGATGAAAAAGTTAGAAAAAAAGCTCAAACGGGAGCAGAGAAGTTTGAGCCGTAAATATAAAAATAAAAAGAAGCGGGGTGAAAAACTGCTGGCTAAATCTGCAAACATAGAGAAAAATGTACTTAGGGTTCAAAAGCTGCATCAGGCGATTTCAAGGAAACGTCAGGAATATATCCGCTATGTAATTAGTATTTTGGTGAAAACCAAACCAAAGTACATAACAATAGAGGATTTGAACATCTCTGGCATGATGAAGAACAGGCACTTGTCAAAAGCAATTGCGGGCCAGAATTTCTATTATTTCAGGTCATGGCTGATATACAAATGCGCATGTTTTGGGATAGAAGTGAGGATAGCCGGACGCTATTACCCAAGCAGCAAGTTGTGCAGTGTATGCGGGCAATTAAAGCGTGACTTAAAACTAAGTGATAGAACTTATAATTGCGGTTGCGGGAATAGTATAGACAGGGACTTGCAAGCAGGAATCAACCTTGAGAGGTGCAAAAAATACAAAACTGCCTGATTCTAGTTTCAGTAAAATACCGTAGGCTAATACGGGAATTTACGCCTGTGGAGTGTTACAACAAACTGTAGTAGCTACG
>JAITVM010000258.1 GCA_031285815.1 Clostridiales bacterium
ATAAACGGGAGCAACAGGTGTAACCGGAATGACAGGTGCAACTGGATCAACGGGAGCGACAGGTGTAACTGGATCAACGGGAGCGACAGGTGCAACAGGAGCGACAGGTGTAACCGGAATGACGGGAGCGACAGGTGCAACTGGATCAACGGGAGCAACAGGTGTAACCGGAATGACAGGTGCAACTGGATCAACGGGAGCAACAGGAGCGACCGGTGCAACAGGAGCGACAGGTGTAACTGGAATGACGGGGTCAACGGGAGCGACAGGTGTAACCGGAATGACGGGAGCGACAGGCGTAACTGGATCAACGGGAGCGACAGGTGTAACTGGATTAACGGGAGCGACCGGAGCCACGGGAGCGACAGGCGTAACTTGATCAACGGGAGAAACAGGAGCAACTGGCGTAACAGGAGCAACCGGAACAACGGGAGCAACTGGAATAACAGGAGCAACCGGTATTCAAGGAGAAACAGGAGCAACAGGCGTAACAGGAGCAACCGGAACAACGGGAGCAACCGAGCAACCGGGACAATTGATTCCACAACACCTCTATTTTCTGTGTTGTCTGGAACCGGAGTGAGTATCCCTGTAACTTTCGGTGATAATGTGATTTTCCAAACAAGCACACCGGATAGTTTAGCGATAACAGTTAAACAAGGTTCTGCTGTTATTACTGTTAATAATCTGCTTGCTGCCAAGGTTGACGCTAACACATCAGCTATACAGGTATTGCAGGTAACCTCCACCTATTCTACTACTGAATTGCCGACCGGCGCTACCTATAACGGCAAAGTTATTTACCGCAGGGCTTTTAATCTCAGCATAACGCAGGCCTCGGATCAGGACAATGAGACGCCTCTAATTCCAACAAATAATTATGTTGATGCAATTATCAATAGCGGCGGATACTGGACTACAGGAAATGGTGTTGAAAAATACGCGGTTAATGGCACCTATCAGGGAAGCCTATTTGGTTATGTATTAGTAACTACCGCGAACCAGTTATACTTCCGCAGCAGGTCTACAGTAGCGCGCAACAACAACGCCGCATTTGTCTGGGTTGACTACACCAAAGTATAATTTTCGTAACTTCTTCATCGGTTTAAGCACAATTTTTAATGATTACCTCAAGATATAAAGAAACAGTACCTATAGCCGGCAAATTTAAAAATATATTTGTTGGCTATATTGGGGTGCCCACTTTCAATTTATTTTTAAGCTTCGCTTAAGCCGGTTATCAAGTTCGCTCAGTATAAATTTTATAATGAAAATTAATTAGCAAAATAGTATTATTGCAAAGGAGTGTTTAGTTATGGCGACACGGGGGTATATGCCGGATTTTTCTGATTATCAGGATTTTTTTGATGCTGCAAAGGGGTTTCTGGCACAGATAAGTACTGAAATTACCTCAGCAGAGGGGCGGATGGTATGGGACCCTGCCCGGTACAATGACTTATTGGGCATGCCATTACGTTATCCGGACCCGGGGATCCCTGAAGATTTTGAAGAGGCATTTAAAAATCGTATTAAAGAGAGGTTAAAGGCCTGCCCCCCGTCTGTTAATAAAAGTTTGTGGCGGCAAGCGCATCTCAACCACATGCATGGATTGTTTAAGGTTTGCGAAGGCGTATATCAGGCCCGGGGCTATGACATTGCTAACTTAACAATTATTCAGGCGGCTTCAGGGGTTGTTGTAGTAGACTGTACCACAGTATGTGAAACGGCCAAGGCAACGCTGGCGCTTTTTTGGAATAGCGTAAACGCCAGTATGCCTGTAAAGGCAATTATCATCACGCATTCACATGCGGACCACTATGGTGGGGTACAAGGGGTAATAGATGCGAACAGGGAACGTTTTGGCGGAGGCCACGTACCTGTATTTGCACCAGAATTGTTTATGGAAGAGGCGGCATTGGAAAATGCCATTGTAGGGGAAGCTATGACCCGGCGTTCAACATACCAGTATGCAAGTTTTTTGCCGGTACAAAATAACGGGACAGCCAAGGTGGATAACGGGCTTGGTAAAGATATTCAGCTTGGGGGCAAGGTAAGCTTTGCCGCCCCGGACTGCACCATTATTCATAACCCTACCGGCGCTTCACAATTGGATTGGTCGAGTGGCTTTGCATATGAAAATTTACCACTGGCCATAGACGGAATAGATTTTGAATTCCGGCTTTGCCAGGCTACAGAAGCACCTTCGGAAATGACTGTATGGGTAGGAAGCTACAAAACAGTTGTAGCGGCCGAGGTTTTCGTGCATACCCTCCATAATATCCTTACCCCACGTGGGGCACAGGTGCGGGATGTACGGAGGTGGTGGAAGGCACTGGATGGGCTTATAGACAGATATGGTAATAAAATCGATGTACTCTGTTCTACCCATCACTGGCCGGTATGGCAGGAGGGGGAACGCCGATGCGAAAGGTTATTGGAGGAGCATCGCGATTGCTATAAATATCTTCACGACCAGACAGTCCGGTTAATTAATAAAGGCTATACTATGCTGGAAATAGCCGAATATTTTGAATCCACAGAGAATTTGCCGTATTTTTTGAAAGAGCGTTGGCATAGCCGTGGCTATTACGGCACTATCAGCCACGATGTCCGGGCTATTTACCAGATGTATTTGGGCTGGTATGATATGAACCCTTCAAACCTGAACCCACTTCCGCCTGAACGGGTGGCGAAGAGGTATATATGTGCCATGGGTGGGGAATGTGCCGCCTATAACGAAATTTCAGGAATCTTAAGATGCGGCACGTTTAGGCTGGATGATTACCGGTGGGCGGCGGAACTGGGGAAGCATTTGGTATTTGCTTACCCGAACGTTCAAAACCGTATGCTTTTAGCAAGGATATATGAGAGGATGGGTTTTGGTTGTGAGGCTGCTACCTGGCGCAATATGTATTTAGTAGGCGCGGCGGAATTACGGGCGGGAGGGCCTATCCATCCAAATAGGGGGAGTACTGCAAATGCTTCCATTTTAGAGCTTATGGAAGAAGAAACCCTCTACGACTACATTGCCTCCCATTTTGCTGCAGAAGCTGCTTTTTCTGACACTCCGCTTTTCAAATTCCAGATTTATGACACTGAAAGCAAAACTGTTTATTTAGTTGAAGCGGCCAGCGGTACTTTCCAATATAAAAAAAGCGGCCTGGAAAAACCATCGCCGGAAACACCCGTATTAGAAACAGGCCGCGCTGCCTTCGCCTTGCTGCTTTTAAAGGAAACTGAGCTGGCGGCCGCGGTTGAAAACGGTTCGGCGCTTGTCTATGGGGTTGGCGGGGAGAAAAATGGGCCCGGCGATATTTTTTATATTGGCCAGCTTTTCAATTGCGTTGAGAACGGAATACTCGGTTTTAACATTATAATGCCGTAATTTATAATATGGCTTTGTATAATATAAATGAAGATAAGGCACAGTAAATTCTTTTCTTAAAATGTATTTTTTAGTAACGTACGTTTCAAATATGTTTGAATAATATAGTTATGAGGCGAAGATAAAAATATCGTAAATTGTCACAGGTTGAGCCTCTAATCCTTGAATAACCTGCTTTAAATATGGCCGTGGGATTTTTGTTGGGTTCTGCGGACGTTTAGAAAAATGATTTTAATAAGGAGGCATTATAATGGAAACCCCAATTATTATGCCTGAAACGAAAGAAAGCCGTAGCGCGGCCAAGGAGCTTGCTAAAATTAATGTGCCTACAGTATCGGGCGACCTGCCGCCAGGCTTCCCACCTGTTGACGAGATGGCTTGCATTCAGGCGGATCTGGGGGCGCAGGAGCAAATATCACCGGGCTATACTGCGTTTTTTGATGACTTTTTTTATTCTGCTGGCGAATCGGTACTCCGCGGCCATTTTATTGTCACAAGCGATACCGACCCGGAAGACACAGCAAAAGATTGTGGCGAAAGGTCCATTACCGTTACACATACCCTACCGGTGACAGAGCAGCAGGGATTTCCCAAATTAACGGGCCATCCGTAACGGCTGGTGTGCCTTATGTAACCATGGTGCCGAAGGCCCCTTTTGAATTTTGACTTATATAGCCCATCAACCTATTAAATTTACTGGGGTTGAGGGGCTTTTTTTGTTAGTTTGCCGATAAAAGAAAAGAGCTATTAATTATGGCCATCGGCTAAACTGTTGATTTGCCTAAAGCTTACATACATTTTTATCCGCAGGGGGGTCTTGTCAATTTATTAAACATAATAAAAATAACGCGGGTTACAATTTTGCAACCGGCGTTATTTTACTTTTTTAGAATGGTATAATAATTCCGAAACTGGCGGAAGGGGGCCCATAATGAAGGATCAGGGTTATTTGCTGCTGGTAGAAGATAATCCGATTGTGCAAGCCAATAACCAGAAGATATTATCACGGCATGGTTACTGCCTGCGCTGTGTGGAAACAATTTCAGAGGCACGTGAGAGTATAAGCGCCGCCCGCCCACGCATAATTATATTAGATATTATACTGCCGGACGGAAATGGTTTGGATTTTTTAAAAGAATTACGCCAGCGTGGCGATACCGTCCCTGTTCTCATACTTACTGCCCTGGCCTCATCGAAGGATCAGGTTTGGGGGTTATTGTCCGGTAGTGACGATTATATGACAAAGCCTTATTCTTTAGATGTATTTTTGGCTAGGGTTGATGCGCTATTGCGCAGATGCGAAATGGTGCCGGAGATTATAACTAAAGGGACGCTGCAATTAAACCTTACTACCCGGGAGGCGTCGATAAACGGGTCGGCATTAAGGCTTACGCCGCGTGAATATTCACTACTCTTGCACTTTATGCAGAACGAAAATATTATTATGAATGCAGAAGAGATATTTGAATCGGTATGGGATTTACCAGCCGCAGGGGATGTGCGGGTAGTGAGGAAATGCGTTTCTGACCTTAGGCAGACTATTGAAGGTTGTGGCTACTATATCGAAACAGTATATAAAATAGGGTACCGTTTTTGCAAAAAAAAATATAATCTTTAAAAAATAAATGGATGTGCCAATACGATTTAATATTACCCGTATCGGTACATCCATTTTTTAAAACTTAAGACCTGGGCTTAAAACCGCGGCTTTAGCTATGCCTCAAGCCAATTGGGCAATGCGGAAAAAATTTTATCTTCCTATTATATATGTAATTATTTTACATCTACCCCTGAAAAATAATGTTTAATTATCTGGTCGTAGCTATAGCCCTCTAAAGCCATGCCCTGGGCACCATATTGGCTCATGCCTACGCCATGGCCCCAGCCTCTCCCGTTTAAGGTGATTTCCCCAGAATATACTTCACCTATAGAAGTTTCGTTTGATGGAACATATGTTGTGTTTTCAGTACTATTTGTTGGGTTATTGACGGGGGGCAGGGTGCCATTTTTGCCTATGGCTACAATATCTCCGCCTGCCATTTGTGCGGTATTGCCGTTATAAACATATAGTTTATCCATATCCCGTTTTATAATATCGCCATAATCATAAATATAATATGCTGGGCTTTGTTGCGGGCTACTCGGCAGGCTCTGGTCTTTTACTGCTTGTATCTTTGGCACATCTTCATTTATTCTAAAATACCGGCTATGGAGTGAGCCACCCCTTGACGAAGAAAAAAAGGTACGTATTTCCTCGCCGGTCAAAACTTTTTTGCCATTTGTGCCGTGTATAGCTAATTCATGTACCCTTTCATTTTTAATGCTGTCTATCGAAACGCCAACAGCCTCGCCTATTTTAGAATTAGTTTTGTTAAGCAAAGTAGTTATATCGCCCATATTAAAGCTTCGGCTCCATACCTCCGAATCTTCGCTGACTTCTAATACCGATTTTAAATAGGGCACGCTTGAGGACCAGGTATTTTCTGAATCATCAGTAATCCCGCCACTACTTGACGAGAACACAGCGTTAATAGGTTCGCCGTCATAATAGGCAATAATGCCCTTGGTATCGGCCACTGCTTTATTCGTTTTATCAGTTTCGCTTTTCATGCCGTTATAAGCTTGGCAATGTACGGTATCACAAACATCATACCCGGCATTGCTATGTATCCCCGCACGCGTATACACATATGACCTGGCCGCAACAGCCTGTGCTTTTAATGCTTCTTCATGCCATGAAGGGGGCATTTCGGACGGGAGCGTGCTATATAAATATTCTTCCACAGGCAGGTAATTAATTACAGTTAAACCGCGGCTACCGGCGGCAAATTTAATTGCGCCACGATACATAGCCCCGGATAGGCTTATGCCTTCCCTGTTTGCCGGTGATATTTTTGTATCTAACGAGCTATCTATTAGGGCGGCATTTTCTGAACCGGAAATTAAAACTAAAGCCTTGTTTGGCTGCTCTACCAAAAAGCCGCTTTCTAAAGCGCCCTGTGCCGATTCCATAGAATCAAAGGGGCCTATAAAAATATAAAAATTATTTGAATAAAAGCCGGCCACAGAATTTGTGCCATAGTTAATTAAATTATTGTTGGCTTCATCATAATTTCTATAAGCTTTATCAGATTTTAAATAGTACCCGGCCTGCTGGGAAACCGAAAAACCATTTGAAGACTGAAGCCCCACCTGCTGCCCGCCAAAAAAAATATTAATGCTGCTATTGTCAACCGCCACAGAGGCTATATTTTTGTATTTTGATTCTAAACCAACATTAACATAATTATTCCCGGTTGGTGACGGCATGCTTGCCGCCGAAATTATCAGAGCTGAAAATAAAATACAAATTGTGAGTATTACTTTTTTCATTATATTCCCCCAATACTTATTAGATTTATATAGCGAACCTGTTTGACGTAAAACACAAACCAAGCTAGATTTGCATATTCTATACAATAAAGTTATC
The DNA here is from genome assembly GCA_031285815.1 of Clostridiales bacterium. GTDB lineage: Bacteria > Bacillota > Clostridia > Lachnospirales > JAITVM01 > JAITVM01. The sequence goes on from JAITVM010000258.1 coordinate 6,855, forward strand.
GTCACATATTGGATAAAATTATAATAAAAAAACCGTCGCATCTACAAAAGTAGACACAGCGGTTATATATATTAATTGTTATCAGGTCACGATCTCCAAGAAACTTGGTATTACCTCACCAGAATAGTAGAATAGGCCGCGGCCTAATTCGCTGCTATCCCATACACGTTGTGGGTTATCTGGGTAAGCTGTGTAGCCGCCTGCATATACCTCGATGCGGTTGCCGGAAGGCTCCCAGAAATAAATTGATAAGCCCCTTGTGATTGCATGGCGTGTAGGCCCTATATCCAATTTAAGGCGGTTAAGCGCAATCCAGTCAGCGGCGTTGCCTACGTCAGCCCAATCTTGTAGGTAGAATCCTAAGTGGTGGATTTTACCTGGCTTAGGGTATTCAACAAAAGCTAAGTCATGTGGCTTGTTGGAACTGGTGATCCATGCTGCTAAGCGGTTGCCGTCTGGAGTATTGCATACTTCCGGGACAAACATGCCAAAAACTTCTTTACAGAACCTTTCGGCTTCAGCAATATTTGGGCCATAAAGTAGGAAGTGGTCCATACGCTGGGCGCGCATCCCGCGTGGTGGCTCGTTCCAAATGTCAGGGTTTTTAATGCCAGGCCCTTTTTGGGCTAAGGCTACCTCGCTATAGATTTCGAACCTATGGCCAGTTGATATTGTAAAGCCATAACGCTTACCAAAGCCAGGCTGGTCACCTTCCGCAACTGTATCAACAGGGTACCCAAAAGCTTCTACGGCGAGCTTCATTTTTTCCAATTCATCTGCAGAAGCAACTTTGAAAGCTACGAAATCAAGGCCGGCTTCGTCAGCGAGCCGAAGGGTAAGGGAATGGTGGTCAAATTCATCAAAGCCTTTTAGGCAAATACGGTCTTCGCCTATACGGCAAACTTCGTTAAGGCCTAAAATATTTTTATAAAAGTTTAATGTTTTATCAAAATCTAATACTCTAAGTTGTACAAGGCCAGGCCTAAGTGTTCCGTTTAAAGCCATTCAAATCATCCTTTCAAATTTTGTTATTAAACTTATAAGGTACTGTGTTATATTTGGCTGATAGTTAAATTGCCGGTTGGCTTTATGCAGCATGTCAAAACAAAACCATCAGTTTCTTCCTCTGGGCTTATGTGGGCACGGCTCATTTTTTTATCTACACGGTAGCTGCCAGAAATTACTTTCATTTTGCAGATGCCGCAGCCGCCGCCAAAGCACCCATAATGGATGGGCCCACAGCCAGATTTTTTCATAGCTTCTAATACATATTCATCTTGCCTACATAAAAATTGTGCGCCAGTATTTAAAACATTAATTCGGTAAGTATTTTCGCCCATATATCAGCTACCTATTTTGTGAAAGCCCATAGGCAACATCGATAATCATATCCTCTTGGCCGCCAACCATTTTTCTGCGCCCCAGTTCTACTAAAATATCGCGGGGCTCCAAATTATATTTTTTGGCGGCGTCGTAAACATGTAGCAAGAAGGAGGAATACACCCCTGCGTACCCAAGCATTAATGAGCCGTTATCAATAACCTGCGGGCGGTTCATAACAGGGTCCACTGCATTTTGGGCAAGGTCCATAAGGCCGTAAAAATCTGTACCGGTTTCATAGCCGCTACGGTTTAATACCCCAGACATAACTTCAATCTGCGTATTTCCCGCACCGGCACCGAGGCCGCGGAGTGTCCCGTCAATATATGTGGCACCGGATTGCACAGCCGCCAGGGAATTTGCCGAAGCAAACCCGAGGTTGTTATGCGCGTGGAAACCTACGGGTATTTTGACGGCATTTATAACCGCTTCAACACGTTCCTTAACCCCGTCGGGCAATAAATAGCCTGCCGAGTCTGCCAGGTTAATATAATCAGCACCGTAGCTTTCCATTTTTTTGGCTTCCCCTGCTATACGTTCGGGGCTGGCCATATGGCACATCATTAGGAAGCCGGCGGCCATCATGCCCATTTCTTTGGCAAAAGCAATATGCTGGGAGCTGACATCGGCTTCTGTTACATGGGTGGCAACACGGACTGCGCGTGCGCCGCTGTCATAGGCTTTCTTTAAATCCTCAATAGTGCCTATGCCGGGGAGCAATAGTACTGTTAATTTTGAATTTTTAATTTGGCTGGCACAAGCGCTTAAAAGCTCAAACTCGCTGGTGCCAGAAAAACCGTAAGTAAAACTTGACCCGCCTAAGCCATCCCCATGGGAGAGCTCGATCATGGGTACACCGCATTTGTCGAGCCCGGCGGCAATGGCGGCTACCTGTTCTTTTGTAAAGCGGTGTTTGACAGCGTGGCTGCCATCACGCATAGTTGTGTCAACTAAGTTAATTTTTACGCCCGGCATCATACGCCCCCTTCCGCAATTATGCGCTGTGCTATTTTTTCTGCGGCAGTTATAGCTGCAGCGTTGATAATATCTAAATTGCCGGAATATGTTGGGAGGAAATCGCCTTGGCCTTCTATTTGGACAATCACTGTTACTTTGTCGCCATCCATAATAGGCGGTACACGGAGATGGTAGCCCGGTACATAAGCTTTCAATTCAGATACAATTTCGTTTATAGACCCGGTAATGCGCCCAATGCCAACAGATGGGTCTTTAACCCTAACCATAATGGTGTTTGTCATCATTAGCGGAGGCTCTGCCGGGTTAAGTACAATTATTGCCTTGCCTTTATCGGCACCGCCCACAACTTCGATTGCGCGGGAAGTAGTTTCGGTAAATTCGTCCATATTGGCACGGGTACCCGGGCCTGCGCTTTTTGAAGAAATACAGGCTACAATCTCTGCATAAGCTGCCCCGGCCACCCTTTCGATAGCGTGGACAATAGGGATTGTTGCCTGGCCGCCGCAAGTAACCATATTTATATCAGGCTCGTTGCGGAGCTGGTTTAAATTTACGCTTGGCACACAGTACGGGCCGAGGGCGGCTGGTGTAAGGTCCACAGATATTATCCCAGCCCCCTTCAACAAAGGGCCGTTAAATTTTGTGTGTGCAGGGGCGCTAGTGGCGTCAAAAGCAATTTTAATATCTTTTCTTGCGGCAACAGCATTAACGCCTTCTGTAGACACCGGTACATTATGGGATGCGGCGCGCTTAATGCCCTCTGATTCCACAATGCCCGCCATAAGCCCCATCTCTAAATATTCGCTGCGGAATATTTTATACATCAAATCGGTTCCAATATTGCCTGGGCCGATTACGGCCACTTTAACTTTTTTCATCTAACCACCACTTTCGGTTATTCAAATACTGCTTCAACAACGCCTAAGGATGAAAATTCTACACGGAAGGTATCACCCTTCTGGGCTGGTGGTGCCGCAGAAAATGCACCGGATAAAATAACTTCACCTTTCTTAAGCGTAACGCCATAGCCCCAAAGGCGGTTTGCCAGCCAAGCAACCGCTTTGCATGGGTTGCCCAATACGGCGGCACTGGAGCCTTCTTCTACTTTTGCCCCGTTTTTATAAAGGGACATTGTTTCGGCAGTAAGGTCTATATCTTTTGGTGCAAGCTTTTTAGTTCCAAGTATATAGCGCCCGGAGGAAGCATTGTCGGCCACAGTGTCCACTAATTTAATTTTCCAGTCTGCAACACGGCTGTCAACTATTTCAAAAGCCCCAACTACATATTCTGTGGCGTTAATGACATCCTCTTCAGTTACATTGCCGCCGGCTAAGTCGGCCGATAGTATAAAGGCCAGCTCGGCTTCGATTTTTGGCAGTATCAAATCATCTGCGCTTACAATATTGTTAGGGCATTCCATTGCTTCAAACAAATGCCCATAGTCAGGCTCGTTTACCCCAAGCTGCTTTTGGATGCCGGGGGATGTGAGCCCAATTTTTTTTCCGGATACAGTATAACCCATTTCTGTAACGCGGCTGATATTTGCCAGTTGGACCGCGTAAGCGTCATCTAAGGTAAAGCTATCCATTTCAGAAAGTGGTTTAACCGGTTTCTTATCACGTTCGGACTCATATAATAAATCAGCATATTTTTGAATATCTCGGCTTTCCATTCTGTTTTCCCCTTTATAAAGTTGTTATTTAAATTGTGCGGAAAAATTTGGTGCGCCGAAACTAATTTTTAAAAAAATTGAGCAATAAGTCGGCAAACTCTTGGGTATGTTCTATTTGTGTCCAGTGCCCGCATTTCCCGAAGACATGCAATTGCGCGTTGTTAATCATTTGAAGGAGCTTTAATGAATTTTCGAGGGGGATGACCCTATCCTCACGCCCATGCACAATTAATGTTTCATGCGGTATATTACGGATATAATTTTCGTTTCCGGCCATGCCTTCAACACCTTGCTGGCGTGGGGCAGGGAACATAGAAGAAAAGCTCTCTTGGAACCCCGGTTGCATACTTGATTCGTAGCGGGTATTAATAAGCTCCTTGTTAGCAAAGGAATGGTCATATGTAAATATGTCAAGAAGCTCTTCCATATTTGCAAAAGAAGGGGTATAGCCCCAAACCCTATCAAGGCCATAAGTAATTGGGAAGCTTACACCCATGCTGCCCATAAGCACTAATTTATTTACACGGCCTGGATATTTGATTGCTACACTTAACGCTAAGGCGCCGCCGAATGAATTTCCGACCAAATTTGCTTTTTCTATATTAAGCGCGTCAAATAAATCTATAGTTTGTTGTACCCAGTTATTCATGCTATGGACATAACCCGGTACCCTTTCGGTGAAACCAAACCCAGCCATATCCGGCGCGATAACCCTGAAGCTGCCTTTGAGTAGCGGGAATAATTTGTTCCAGTTTGCCCAAGCTGTGACGCCCGGGCCGGAGCCATGTAAAAATACAGTAGGGTACCCGGCCCCCAAGTCGTGGTAATTTGTCATATAATCGCCGGTTTTAATACTGTTGGCGATTTCTGGCCTTGCTTCGTTCATAATTTGTTGCCCCTTTCGATCCATAATTTTTTTAATATTATAAGCCTGGCCCGCTATAGCCCATAGCGCGGGAAATACTGGCGGCAGCCCGTAAAAGCTCCTCCCGGACTAAGTCTAAATGCGGCCCTTGCATGTTGTTTATAAACCCGGAAACACTGATGGCATAATTTACGCCGCCGTTGCGGTCATAGATTGGTGCGGCAATACAACGCAGGCCCTCCATAACCTCACGGTCGTCTAGGGCATAGCCCTGCCTGCGGATTTTAATAAATTCCCGCTCCAAAGCGCCGCGTTCAGTAATTGTATGTGCTGTCATTTGAGGCATGCCATGTTTGTTTAAGATCCATTTAATTTCAGAAGGTTTTTTGTACGCCAGGAGCACTTTCCCCAAACCCGTACAGTGCATAGGCAACCTTGCACCGATATCAGATACAATCCGCATCATATGTGTAGAGTCTAATTTTTCAAGATATAATACTTCGCCCTGGTCCTCTGTTGCCAGCTGGACCATTTCGCCTAAGCGGTTATTTAAATTCTGCATTGCCGGCAGTGCAAGGGGGCGGATATCCCAGCTTCTGGCGACTACATTCCCAAGCTCGAACAGCCGGACGCCAAGCCGGTAATAACCATTAACGGGGGACTGGTCAACATAGTAATAGTCGCGCAGTGTAGCAATAATCCCATGGGCTGTGCTTTTGGGCCAGCCTAGGGCTTTCGAAATTTCAGTCAATGACATCTCACGTTTTTCAAGGGCAAGCAAATCAAGCAGCATTAAAGCGCGCTTAACTGATTGGACATGGGGGGCGCCTTGGCCCTTAATATCATTTTCCAAAATTATGCCTCCCTGTGTTAACCCAGATAAAAGACCGGTTTAGTAAAAAAATAATTAATATAAATTAATATAATCTGTAGGAAAGTATTTGCATGTGTATTAAAGATACCAGAAAGGTGATGCTGCTTCAAGTTTATAATTCGGTATATGGGAACATATATTTGATAATAGCGTATCATCTATTAATGCTGTTGGTTGATGCTGTTTGTAAAAATTTACATAATATAAGCGTACGCTATAGAAAATTATTTTATTTGATATATAATAATAGATATATATCGGCAGGGGGGAATTAATTTTGAAGATATTAAATAACGTATCTTATGATGGGGAAAAATATTCCGGGTTCCAAATTCAAAAAAACGATTCGACAATACAAGCTGAACTGGAAAAGTCTTTATCACAATTATATAACAGGGATATTTCGGTTATTGGCGCCAGCAGGACGGATTCGGGCGTACATGCGCTTGGGCAGAAGTTTACTTTTAATGTAATCAGCTCAAGCATAGCTATTGATAAATTGCCCACAGCCATTAATGCGCGGCTCCCGGATGACATTGTTGTAACAAATTCCATAATAGTAGATGAGTACTTCCACCCCAGGTTTGACGCTAAAGAAAAAATTTATTTATATAAAATATTGAATACACAATACCAGAACCCAATTTTAAAAAACTATGTATGCCATTTTAAAAATAAAATTGATGTGAAGCTTATGCAAAAGGGCGCAAAATATTTTATTGGTACCCATGATTTTTTAGCGTTTTGTTCGGCCGGCTCTTCGGTTAAATCAACAGTGAGGACTATTTTTGATATATCAATAAAGGAAGAAAACGGGCTTATCGAATTGGAGTTTAGGGGGGATGGTTTTTTATACAATATGATTAGGATTATAGTTGGGACTTTATTAGATTGCGGCACAAACAAAATATTGCCACAATATATAGAAGAAATTATTTTTTCGAAGGACAGGCATTTGGCAGGTAAAACTGCCCCGGCCCATGCGCTTACATTAATGGATATTTTATATTAACTAAAAATCTTTCTGCCCTTTTTATATTTTGATATATAAAAAGGTTTTTTTTATTTTTGAAATTGGCTGAATAAATTGTTATAATATGTTTATATGTCTCGTTGTGAAGGGTTTGATTTTGTGGAGGATAGTTTTGGCAGAAAAATAGATTATGCTAGGGTTTCTTTAACAGACAGGTGCAACCTTAGGTGTGTGTACTGCATGCCGGAAACAGGGGTAGATAAAAAGGAATGCGGCGAAATTTTAAGGTATGAACAGATTGATGAAATAATTAAAGCGCTTGTGGCCCTTGGTATTAAAAAAATCCGTTTTACTGGGGGCGAACCGTTGGTAAGGGCTGGCGCTGCCGATTTTATTACCCAGTGTATTAAAAAATATAATGATATAGGGTTTTACATAACAACAAATGCGTCTTTTTTAGGCGGGTATGCCAAGCAGTTTAAAGAGGCGGGCCTAAAAGGCGTAAATATAAGCTTGGATAGTTTGTCGTTAGGCAATTATAAATCCATAACAAGGGGCGGCGATTTATATAAAGCCCTGGAGGGCTTACATAAAGCTATGGAATGCGGCTTGCCAAAAATAAAGGTAAACTCGGTTTTAATAAAAGGCACGCCGGAGGGGCAATTATTAGAAATTGCTAACCTTACGTTAAACTACCCTATAGACGTACGGTTTATTGAACTTATGCCAATAGGCAGCTGTGCGGCTTTTGCAAGGGAAAATTATATGAAGCCTGATATTTTATTTGATATTATGCCTGGCCTTAAACCGGTTTCGCCGGAGGATGCTTCATCACCGGCGGCCTATTTTAAATTGCCTGGCGCAAAAGGGAAGATAGGCCTTATAAACCCAATTTCCTGTAAGTTTTGCCACAGCTGCAACCGCATTAGGGTGACAGCGGATGGGAAAATAAAGCACTGCCTGCATTCGGATGAAGAATTTGATTTATTAAATGGCGGTATTAGGGAAATAATTTTAAAAGCGGCAAGCTTAAAGCCCGAAGGGCACAATATGGAAGATAGAAGCATTACACGTGATATGAAACGGATTGGGGGCTAAATTAATGCTGACACATTTTAACGAGTATGGCGACGCAAGGATGGTTGACGTTACCGGCAAAAATATTTCAGACAGGCGTGCGGTTGCCACTGCCACAATTAGTATGAAGAAAGAGACTATAGGGCTAATAAAAAATAAAGAAATCTCTAAGGGCGATGTCCTGGCTACGGCAACAATTGGGGGTATTATGGGTGCAAAAAAAACTTCCGGCTTAATCCCCATGTGCCATAATATTTTTATTTCGGGTGTAGAAATAAAATATGAAATTTTGGAAAGCTCGGTGAAAATTTTTGCTGAAGTAAAAACAAGCGGGCAGACCGGTGTTGAAATGGAAGCGTTAACTGCCGTTTCCATAGCTGCCTTGGCTATTTATGATATGTGTAAAGCTTTTGATAAGGAAATGATAATTTCTGATATAATGCTGATAGAAAAAACTGGCGGGAAATCGGGCCATTTCATAAATTCAAAATATAATGGGGGCTGAACAAATGAAGGTCTATGCTTTAAATGTAAGCAAAGGCAAGGGCGTTATAAAGAGGAATTGTAAAAGCATAAAGCTTATAAATAATTATGGCGTGGAAAATGATTCCCATGCCGGTAAAGGTGATTATCAGGTTAGCTTTTTTTCGGTAGAGGCTAAGGATAAAAATTCTTTTGACGAGGTTGGGTTTTGTTTTTCCAGGTTTATTGAAAATATTTGTACAATGGGTTTAGATATTTCTAAAATAAAGGTTGGCTCAACAGTAAAAGTTGGGGAAACGGTATTGGTTGTAACCCAAGCAGGAAAAGAATGTTTTGATAATTGCCCTGTTAAAAAATTTGTTATAGACAGCTGTGAGGCAAATACACATATTATGTTTGCCAAAGTTATATCCGGCGGGGTAGTTTACCCAAATGATAAAATAGAAGTCATTCAAGAAAGTTAGGTGGCAATATGGAAGGGCGTAAAAAAAATATCCGGCGGGTTTTTTGGCTATACTTTGTGCTTTTTATTGCGCTTCAAATATATTTAACTAAACTCATTGCATACGATAGCCTTGAGATACGGGTTAACCCGCATAACCCGCGCCTAAATATGTTTGATAAGGATATAAAGCGGGGGGATATAAAAGATTCGGGCGGGGCCGTATTGGTGGAGAGTACCGCTATAGATGGCGGCTATAAAAGAATATATAATGAGCCGGAGGCGTTTTCTAATGTATTGGGGAATGTTTCGCATCAAAAAACAGGCATAGAGGCAAAATATAATTTTGTGCTGTCTAATTTATCCCTGGATATTTGGCAGAGGGCCAAGGACATTATGACGGATAGCGGTTTGAAAGCGGATAGCGTTGTTTTGACAATTGATTCCGCTTTTCAAAGTTTTTTGTATAATGAGCTGGAAGGGTATAAAGGCGCGGTTGTATGTATAGAGCCGGGTACCGGCAAGGTGCTCGCCATGGTAACCAGGCCAGGCTATAACGCTAATACGATTGCGGAAGATTGGGAAGGGCTTATAGCAGACGAAGAAAATTCACCGCTCTTAAACCGTGCTTCAAGCGGGCTTTACCCACCGGGCTCAACTTTTAAAATAGTAAGTGCCCTTGCAATAATAAGGGGCTTCCCGGAATATAATAGCTATTCTTATACATGCAGCGGGGCAGAAACCATAGATGGCGTAACTATAGGGTGCTATAACAACAATGCGCATGGCGAAGTTAATTTGGAATCGGCGCTTACGCATTCCTGCAATACCTATTTTTTTCATATGATGCAAAATAAAATAACTGCCGGCCAGCTTGCAGGGGCGGCGGCTGGTTTATTGTTTAATGAATATTATGGCTACCCATTGGAATACAGTAAATCTTCGTTTGTTTTAAACGATTCCTCCGATACTTCAGAACGTGGGCAGACTGCCATTGGCCAAGGCAAGACGCTTATGTCGCCAATGCATATCGCGTTAATTACATCTGCCGTGGCCAATGGCGGCATAATGATGGAGCCTTATTTTTTGGGCCATGTTGAATCATATACCGGGGCCGCCAAAAATAAAACGGCCCCTAAAAAAATTGCCCAGGTTATGACGACAGAAGAAGCGGGTATACTAACTAAAATGATGGTTGGGGTAGTGGAATCTGGGACTGGGCGCGACGCAAAAATAGAGGGCTTAAGTATGGCCGGAAAAACCGGTACGGCAGAAAATTCTACCGGCGTTGACCACAACCTGTTTACTGTTTTTGCCCCGGTAGACCATCCAAAAATTGCAGTGTCAGTTATTGTGGAGCAGGGTGCCGATACTGGCAAGGCTTTGAGCATAGCAAAAGCGGCGTTAGGGTATTATCTAAAATAGGGCTTTAGTTTTTAGCGGAAAGAGGGAAATATATGCCAAATAATATTGAAGCGGATTTAAAAACTGCGTGTAATGAGCTTATAGAAAAAGCCGGGCTAAGGGTGGGCAACATATTAGTTTTAGGCTGCAGCAGCAGTGAAGTTAATGGCGGGGAGATTGGCAAGCAATCGAGCTATGAAACAGGGGCACTAATTGTGGAAACCCTTTTGGCTGAGCTTGGCGCCCGCGGCATTTATCTGGCTGTACAAGGGTGCGAGCATATTAACCGTTCGATTGTTATTGAAAAAGAAATAGCCGAAAAGCGCGGCTTTGAAATCGTTATGGTTGTCCCAAAAATAAACGCCGGTGGCGCATGTGCATTAGCGGCATATGAAAGGTTTAAGGAGCCTGTTATGGTTGAGCATATTGTGGCGGATGCAGGTATGGACATTGGGGACACATCAATCGGGATGCATGTTAAATTTGTGCAGGTACCTGTCAGGCTTTCTGTTAAAAAAATTGGCGGCGCACATTTAACATGTTTAAAAAGTAGGCCGAAGTTCATAGGCGGCGAAAGGTCTTCGTACAATTTTGATTAGGGTTTATAAAGTAAATAGGATATAATGTAGAAATTTGATATAATTTAAATGTAAAAATTCGTTTATATATTACGAAAAATGTGTTATATTTACTGAAGAGTAAATATCACCTTGGCCTCGGGGGGAGGCTGGTACTAACCCCTTTAAAACGACAAAGGCATATGGGGTTAGTATAGTTTAAGTTTGACCATGTTTTTTATCTATAGGGCCGGTGGGTAACACACTATAATTTTATTATAATATGCCAACCGTTTGGCATATGTGTGTTAGAAATAATTCGCCGGCCCAATAGGTTGGCCGGGCCTTGATTGTTTGAGCCTAAGATTATATAATTTTAGTATCGGTAGGCTTGTATAATAAAGCCCGCCTTATATAAACTAATTTTAGGTTAGGTGTGTGTTTTATCTGTGCCGGAAATAACTTTTACTCAGGAACAATTAATGGCGATACAAACTCAGGGTAAAGATATATTGGTTGCGGCGGCTGCTGGTTCGGGAAAAACGGCAGTGCTGGTTGAACGTATAATTAATATAATTACTAACGCAGAAAAGCCTATCGATATCGATAGGCTTTTGGTCGTTACATTTACAGAGGCCGCTGCCAATGAAATGAAGCAGCGCATTCAAGCGGCGGTAACAAAACTCTTGGAACAAAACCCAGAGGATGAGCATTTGCAAAAGCAAAGCAATTTAATTAGCCGTGCGGGCATTAGTACCATACACAGCTTTTGTTTAGGCGTAATTAGGCAGAATTTTCATGTTTTAGATATTGACCCTTCTTTTAGGATTGCTGACCAGGTTGAAATCCAGCTTTTGAAGCATCAAGTAATAGGGGCCCTGTTTGAAGAGGAATATTCTGATGAAGGCAATGAATTGTTTTTGGGGCTTGTTGAAAGCTTTGGCGACAAGGTCCATGATGATAAATTAGCCGAGCTTGTTTTGAAGATACATAATTTTGCCGAATCTAACCCATGGCCGGAAAGTTTTATATTAAGCGCGGCGGAGAAATTTGGATTGCCCGATAGCGGGACAATAGATGAAACCGTTTGGGCGGGCGTAATAAAAGGGGATATTTTGAACGCGCTTAACTATATGCTTATACGCTTAGGGGCAATGGAAAAGATAGCTGGGCAAAGCGGCGGGCCTACTGCGTATTTGGATAATATTATAGACGATAGGCTGGTTATAGAAGCATTAATAAAATATACCGAAGAGTCCCTTGTTAAGTTATATAATAATTTGGGCAGCATTAGCTTTGGGCGGCTTAAAACAATAAAAAAGGCTGACAAGGGTTCTGTGGACCCAGAATTAAAAGATAGGTTTCAAAAGATTAGGAACAAGGATATTAAGGACGGGGCCAACTCAATAAAAAAGAATTATTTTTTTAAAAGCCCAGAAAAAATGGTTTCGGATTTAAGAAACTTTTCCCCTATTATAAAATACCTGGGCGAAATTGTTATCAAGTTTTCCCGTGCTTTTGTACAAGCTAAGCGCGAGAAAAATATAGTAGACTTTAATGACCTGGAACATTTTTGTTTACAGGTTTTATTAGACGGGGGTGCTGATGGGGCAGTGCCTTCGAAATACGCAACCGAGCTCCAGGATAAATACCATGAGGTATTGGTTGACGAATACCAGGACAGCAATCTGGCCCAAGAAATAATTTTATCCGCAGTATCAAAAAAGGCCCCCGGCAACAGGTTTATGGTAGGTGACATAAAACAAGGGATATACCGTTTTAGGCACGCCCGGCCAGAGATATTTATTGATAAATATAATTCTTTTAGCAGGGGCCCCAATGCCCCTGATTTAAAAATTGATTTGGCAAAAAATTTCCGTAGCCGCAAATCAGTTATTAGCTCAATAAATTATTTATTTTATCAGATTATGACTGATTCGGTTGGGGAAATCACATATAACAGCTCCCAGGCTTTATATACAGATGATATAGGCAACGAAGCCCAAAGTACCGAAATTATATTAATTGAGCAGGGCCTGGAAAATTTCGATAGCCCTGATGAAATTCAGGAGCTTCATAAAACTGAGCTGGAGGCCCATATTATTTCTAAAAAAATATTGGCTTTAAAAGAAAGCTTATACATAACTGAAAAGGGCAACAATAGGCTGGTGGAGTTTAGCGACATTGTTATTTTGGTAAGGAGCATTTCTACCATTGCCGAAACCTTTGTTGAGGTTATGAAGCAATATGGCATACCGGTATACGCAAGCTCCGAGGGCGGTTTTTTTAACTCGGTTGAAGTTTTGACCATGATTTCTTTTTTACAAATTATAGACAACCCGCAGCAGGATATCCATTTAATCACGGTACTCCATTCCCCTGTTTATAATTTGTCGGCGGAAGAATTACTGGAAATAAGGGGTATGGGGGCTAAATTATCATTTTATAATGCGGCCCGGCTTTTTATGGCTGAACATACTACCGGGCCCCTCCCAGAAAAATTAAGCAAATTTTTTGAAGACTTGGGGCGCTGGCGCGGGATAGCCACTTTTATACCTATTAACGAGCTTGTGTTTAAAGTATTTGACGAAAGCTTTTATTATAATTATGTAGGGGTAATGCAGGGCGGAAATATCCGCCAGGCTAATTTGAGGGCTTTGCAAGAGAAGGCTGTTGAGTTTGAGGGCACAAGCTTTAAATCGTTATTTCATTTTATAAAATATATAGAGCGGGTCCAAAAAATAAAGCTGGATAATGGGAACGCCCAAGTAATTTCCGAAAATGAAAACCTGGTTAAGCTAATGACTATACACAAAAGCAAGGGCCTGGAGTACCCTGTTGTTTTTGTTTCTATGATGGGCAAGGGGTTTAATTTAAGGGATGAAAAGCAGAGCCTGCTTATCCATAACGGGCTGGGGTTTGGCCCAATGTATGTTGACCTGGGCGAACGGGTACGCTCGAATACTTTGGCGCGCCTGGCAGTATCTAAAAAAATCCATAAGGAATCTATTTCTGAAGAGATAAGGATACTATATGTAGCCTTGACTAGGGCAAAGGAAAAACTAATTTTAACCGGGGTTGTATCAAATCTGAGCGACAAGCTTCAGGCTTACCGCGAGTTTGAAGATTATGATAAAATGAATTTGCCGCCATATTATATTTTAAAAGCAAAAAACTATTTGGATTTTTGTATGCCTGCAATTTTACGGCATAAGGGCTTTAATAATGCCGCTACTTATAATGAAGAGGTTTTTAATTTTGATACAAAATTTGAAATTTCTTTTTGTGAGCATAGCGATGTATTAACTGGCAAAAAAGAAGGGCAGTTATTGGCGGCTGAGCTTTACGCCCGCCTTCAGGGTTTAGATTTAGACGGTAACGGCTATAAAACTGAAATTGAAAAAGGCCTTTCCTGGGAATATAAATATTCCATGGAAAAAAGCCTGCCTACAAAAGTAAACATAACAGAGATTAAACGTGCAGTGTACCAGGATGAAAGCGATACGGAATTAGTTTTTGCCCCGCCTGTTTTTATAAAAGCGGAGGAAGGCCTTTCGGGTACCCAATATGGTATTTTAGTCCACAGTATTTTAGAGCATTTGGATTTAAATGAGCATAACAGCTATGAAAAAATTAAGGGCTTAATTAATAGCCTTGTGGAAAAAAATATTTTATCGGCTAAAGAAGCGGCCTATGCCCCGGTTAAGAAAATTTTGAAATATGTTAAATCAGGCTTGGCTGACAGGGCGCGCAAGAGCCCGTATATAAAAAAAGAAACGCCGTTTGTTTTAGGTGTTTTGCCCAGCGAGGTATACCCTTTTGCAGAGGGTGTTAATGAAAAAATATTGGTCCATGGGATTATTGACTGCTTTTTTGAAGAAAAGGGCAAATTGGCCATTATTGATTTTAAAACTGATTATGTAAATAATGTGGATGAAATTGTAGAACGCTATAGGGTGCAGCTGTCGGTTTATAAAAAAGCGCTGGAGCGGAGCACAAATAAGGTAGTGGCTGAGGCTATTTTATATTTGTTTGCGGTTGATAACTATGTTATACTATCGTATACAGATGGCGATGTACAGGGCCTGTAAAAGCATTTAGCGCAAATTTATTTGATATGGCGTTTTCGCTGTTATATTTGTACTAATAAAGGGGAAAGCAAAATGGAGACATATAATTTTAAAGAGATTGAGAAAAAATGGAGAAAAAAATTAGAAGAAGGTTATATCAATAAAGATGTAAAAGGGAAGAAAAAATATTATTGCTTGGATATGTTCCCATACCCTTCATCAAGCGGCTTACATGTCGGGCATTGGCGCGGTTATGTTTTAAGCGATGTTATAAGCCGTTATAAAATACTGCAGGGGTATCAGGTTCTACACCCAATGGGCTGGGATGCCTTTGGCTTGCCGGCAGAAAATTATGCGATTAAAACAGGGGTACACCCCAGCAAGGGGACAAAAGAGTCTATAGAGATATTTAAGCGCCAGCTTCACGAAATTTCTGCGGTTTATGATTGGGGCAGGGAAATAAATACTACTGACCCTAACTACTATAAATGGACACAATGGATTTTTGTACAAATGTTTAAGAATAACTTGGCTTATGAAAAAGAGATGCCGCTTAACTGGTGCCCAAAATGTAAAGCAGTTTTGGCTAACGAAGAGGCTACAAATGGTGAGTGCGACAGGTGCGGCTCGACAGTTACAAAAAAAATGCTGCGCCAATGGATGCTTAGGATTACAAATTATGCAGAACGGCTGTTAAGTGATTTAGATAAATTAGACTGGCCGGAAAAAGTTAAAAAGATGCAGGCTGACTGGATTGGGAAATCATATGGTGCCGAGGTTGATTTTGCGTTAGATGGCTTTGAGGGTAACATTAGGGTTTTTACAACAAGGCCGGATACACTTTATGGGGCTACATTTATGGTGCTTGCGCCGGAGCATGAGCTGGTTTTGCAGATAACTAAGCCCGAAATGAAAACTGAAATGGATAAGTATATTTTTGACGCCAGCACCAAATCTTCTGTGGATAGGATGGCGGATAAAGAAAAGACAGGCGTATTTACAGGCTCATATGCAATTAACCCGCTAAGTGGCGGCAAAATCCCTATTTGGGTTTCGGATTATGTATTAAAAGATTATGGCACAGGGGCAATTATGTGCGTACCTGCGCATGATGGGCGCGACTTTGAGTTTGCTAAAAAGTTCGGGCTAAAAATCACCCAAGTAATTATAAAAGAGGGCGAAGAGTTAGGTGGGCTGGAAGAGGCCTATGAAGGCGAGGGCCTTATGGTTAATTCGGAAGCCTTTAACGGGATGCCCTCAAGCGGCGCAAAAGAATTTGCTATCCAATATGTAGAGGAAAAAAATGTTGGCAAACGGACCATTAATTATAAGCTTAGGGATTGGGTTTTTTCGCGCCAAAGATATTGGGGCGAGCCAATACCTATAGTCCATTGCGAAAAATGCGGCGCTGTGCCGGTGGATGAAAAAGACTTGCCTGTTATTTTGCCGGAGGTTGATACTTATCAGCCGACGGATACCGGGGAGTCGCCGCTTTCAAAAATAGATTCATGGGTAAACACTACTTGCCCAAAATGCGGCGGGCCCGCTAAGCGCGAAACAAATACAATGCCGCAATGGGCCGGGTCTTCTTGGTATTTTTTAAGGTACCCTGACCCAAAAAATGATGGGGAATTGGCTTCCAAAGAGCTGCTCAAGGATTATTTGCCGGTCGATACCTACGTCGGCGGTGTTGAGCATGCGGTTTTACACCTTTTATATGCCAGGTTTTATACAAAA
The DNA here is from genome assembly GCA_031285815.1 of Clostridiales bacterium. Lineage (GTDB taxonomy): Bacteria > Bacillota > Clostridia > Lachnospirales > JAITVM01 > JAITVM01. The sequence goes on from JAITVM010000258.1 coordinate 23,367, forward strand.
TTTTTGTATGATATCAAAGTGGTTGATTTTGAAGAGCCTTTTTTAAGGTTATTTAACCAGGGCATGATTTTAAAAAATGGGGTTAAAATGAGCAAGTCCCTTGGCAACGTAGTATCGCCGGATGGCTTGGTAAGTAAATATGGCTGCGACTCGCTTAGGATGTATGAGCTTTTTGTAGGGCCGCCGGAATTGGATTCCGAATGGGACGACAGCGGCATAGATGGCGTTTATAGGTTTTTGAATAAGTTTTGGAAATTAGTTACCGGAAGCAAGCATATTGAAACCAACCGCGAGCTGGAGCAGGTAAGGAATAAAATGGTTTATGAAATAACTACAAGGATAGAACACCTTACAATGAACACAGTTGTCAGCGGTTTTATGGAATATGTAAATAAATATGGTGCGCTTGCTAAAAAATATGGCGGCGTTGACAAGATAAGCTTAGAAACGATTTGTATATTGATTGCACCTTTTGCCCCGCATATAGCTGAAGAGCTGTGGGAATCCTTAGGGCACAGCGAAACAGTTTTCAACAAAGCATGGCCAAGCTATGATGCCGAAAAAATGATCGAAGATAATATAGAACTGCCGATACAGGTAAACGGCAGGCTTAGGGATAATTTGGTTATAGCAAAAGACAGCACGAAGGAAGAGGTTATTGCAAAGGCCAAAGAAGTTTTAGGGGATAGGCTTTCTGATACAACAATTGTTAAGGAAATTTATGTGCCGAATAGGGTAATAAATTTTGTAGTGGGTAAATAAATAAAAAAAATAATAGTTAAGGCTTTGTGGAGGAAACCGCTCTATTTAAGCCTTAACTATTATTTTTTTTTGCGAAAACCCCTTTAAGGGTAAAATATTCGGCTATATCTTGGCAGTAATTATTTTTTACTTGTCACACATATAAGTAAACTTGCATATTATATAAATGAGCTTGAACTCAAACGAGCTCAACCATATAGTATGGGATTCCTCCTGAGCGGTGGCAAAGTGGCGACCTTTGCCGCCGTATTATTAGATTTTTTGAATTAAACAGTAATAAACATGAGCCTAAAAGAGGCTCAGCTTCGTAAAATTGTAGGTAATACCCTGGCGGCGGTAATAAGAGGCACCTCCTGCCGCCGCCTTTTTTTAAACTTAATGGAAGCCCGCGGCTATTCAGCCGCAGTATTTCAGATAGATATTAGTACAGCAGATTAAGGACAAGTGGAATTTAAACCATGGCCATTTAATCTGCGCCCATAGGGGGCACAAATAATTTAAAGGAGAGGTTTTTTATGGGAATGCCGGTTATTACCACTGGTACGGGAAGCCGTAGCCAGGCAATAACTGATTTAATAGAATCCGTAGCTTTGCAAGAAGTAGCGCTTTCGCATATTTTAAATGCTGAAGGCGAAAAAATGCAGGCTATAATAAGCTCTAATGCAACACAGGAAGAGCTGTTTGCAATGAACGATTCAGTTTCTAAACTCGTTAGTTCAGCCACAAGGCTGGAAATGATACTCCAAGCCAAGCTCGAACTGTTTGCGGAAGAGGGTATTGAGTTGCCAATGCCACCAAAAACAACGGCGGCGGATGAATTTGAAAAAATAAAAATAGCAACCCTTACGGCCGATTTCGAGCTCGACGCACCCGGTGCGCAGGCGGGGGCCATTGCGCTGGCACTTGGAGCGGCGCGGGCGGTAGTCTCGCCGGATTATATCGTAGCTTTTATTTTTGGGAATTATACGCCAGGGGTGCTTTCAGGTAAATTCAAAGTTACAAAGGCCGGGGACCCAACTGATACGGCGGGGGATGATGCGGACAGGGCGATAATTATAACCACAACTTATATACGGACGTCTCCGGTGGAGCTTGAAAAAATCACTGTATCAAGCATAGAAATTGATATCGCGCTTGACGCCCCCGGCGCTTCGGATATGGCTGCCGATATGGCAGTAGCGGGCGCCAGGGCACAAATTGCGCTTGGGTATACCATTAATTTTATTCTTATAAGTTATGTTGCCGGTGCGTTAACGGGCAAGTTTACCGTTAAAAATGATGCAGACCCGGCAGATACGGCGGAGGATATAACCGGCCGCGATATTTCCGTCACCACCACATGGCGGCCGGCAGTGGAAGAACTCGCCAAAATCAACGTTCCGGCTGTAATGGTTGACGTACCGCTTGAAGGGCAGGGGGTGCAAGAATTAGCGGCCGCTCAGGCAGTTGATGTGGCCCAGGCACAGGTAACAATGGGGTATGTCGCCAATTTTACTGCAGAAAATTATTCCGGCGGCGTACTCACGGGCAAATTTACCGCCATAGATATCTTTGGCCCGGATAATAAGGCGACAGATAAATCCAGCCGGGAAATATCCGTAGGGTATGAGCCAACGACCGCGGGGGCGCAGCTGGCTGGTATCAATGTGAGGGAGGTACCGGTTACGATGCCGGTCGATTTTCCGGACACAGATATGGAAGCTGCAGACGTGGCTGCATTGAAGGCGCAGACTCAGATATCGGCGAGTTATACAGCCGCGTTTGATTTAGAGGGCTACAACCCTTCTTCCGGAATTTTTACGGGAAGGTTCAAAGTTACAAGCGCCGCTGACCCAACCGATACGGCAGGGGATACAAATGCAAGGTCGGTTGCTGCTTTGTATACCCCGGCACCGGCGGCGGAGGCGGAGCTCGCCAAAATTGAAGCATCATCTATAAACGTCAGCGAGCCTTTGTCAGAAAGCAGCATTGCTGCCGCTGCGCAGGTTATCGCGCAGGCGCAAATTGCGCCGGGGTATAGTGTGTTTTTTCAAATTTCGCACTATGACGCGCCCGGAACCCTTTGGGGCAGGTTTGTTGTCATGAACGACGCTGTTCCGACTGACAGGGCTGCAAACACTGCCGACTATGAGGTTAGGGCGGCGTATGTGCCCGCCTAAACCAGCCCATTGCCCACGCCTGGGGCAAAATAAATTTAGTTAGGGGAGAAGATTTTTATGGGAATGCCAATAATTACGCCCGGCACGGGGAGCCGGTGCCAGGCCGTCACGGATTTGATACAATCCGTCGCGTTGCAGGAAACCGCCCTTTCACATATATTAAATGCCGAAGGCGCAAAAATGCAGAAAATCATCGCATCCAACGCGGGTCCGGCGCTATTGCTCGAGCTGAATAATTCTGTTATAAGGCTTATTGGCGCGGCGACGCGCTTGGAGATGATATTCCAGTCCAAACTGGAGCTGTTTGCAGATGAAAAACCTTGCGGTATAGCCGAGCCGCCGGTGATAATGCCGGCAATGGCGGAGCTTGCTAAAATTAGCGTAACTAATATAGAAAGCGCCATACCGCTCACTGAAGCGCGGGACGCTGCAATTGAGCGTATAATCCAAATAGCGCAGACGCAAGTATCCCTTGGCTATAGGGCCAGCTATACCGTTAATTTCACGGCGTCGGGCTATGATAGCCTGACCGGCGGGCTGGCGGGCAAATTCACCGTCATAAATAACAACAACCCTGCCGACGTAGCGGCAGACGATGAGGGCCGTATGGTTACCGTAACTTATTTGCCGGCGGCGGATGCAAAATTTGAACTCGCAAAAGTGGATATAACAACCGTAGCGGTTACGCTGCCCCTTGTGCTATATGATGCGGGGGTTGCGGCTGCCGCCCAAATAGAATTGGCAGCGCAGGCACAGGTAGCGGCTGGCTACACTGTAACATTAGATCGTGGCGGCTATAGCGGCAATGGTTTTTTTCGGTGCTTATTTATTGTCACGAACGCGAGCAACCCGGCCGATACCGCAAAAGATAGTGCCCTACGGGAAATTAGCGTAACCTCTGCGCTTCCGGCAGCGGAAGAGCTTTCAAAAATCGGCATTGGGAGTATAACCGTCAATGTACCCTTAGACGGGGGCGACGTGTTAAGCGTAGTTCTTGCCGGGGCAGTTAAGGAGGCGCAGGCACAAATATCAACGGGGTATACAGTGTCTGTATATGAGATGGGTGGCTTCTATTCCAATAAATTTTTGGATATTAAATTTGCAGTCACAAGCAATTATGACCCGTCGGACCTGGCGGTTGATACCAGCATCCGGCCGGTCGAGGTATATTCATCGGTTAAATAACCCGCATATACCAATGTAGTATTTAGGTAATTATAACTGGGGCAATAAAGTTTTGCCAAGGGCCCTCGTTCACGGGGCCCTTGGTTTCCAATATTATTAACTAAATTTAAAACCGCATTTAGGTTTGCAAAAAAAATTCGGGGGATGTTTTCATTTTCTCGTGGATATAGGTCAAATTAAAATAAATTATATAGGGGAAGATTTTTATGGGGATAAACACATCGGCGGGCGAGCTCGTCAAAATTAACGTAGCCGCCGTTACAATAACGGCCCCACCAGACAGTAGCGGCGCGCAGGCGGAAGCTTCGGCGCGGGCTACGGAAGCGGCACAGAGGCAAATAATGCCGGGGTTTATTGCGGCTTTCCGGCCGGATTCTTATAGGCCGGGCGTGTTAACAGGAAAGTTCGGCGTAATGAACAACGCCGATTCAAGCGATTATGCGGTGGACACCTTTAGCCGGGTGATTGCCGTAAATTAATACCGGCAATAGGCGAACTCGCCAAAATTAATGTGGCAAATATATATTTAGATTCTGCCCCGGAGCCGGGTGCAATTATTGAACAGGCGGTTTTGTTGGCGCAGGCGCAAATAAGCGTGGGGTATTCCGCCGCTTTCGATATAATAAATTTCAATAATTATTTGGATAATTATAAATGGGGCAATAAATTTTTGCCGGGGGCCCTCGTTCACGGGGCCCTTGGTTTCCAATATTATTAACTAATTTTAAAACCGTCTTTAGGCTTGCAAAAAAATTTTCGGGGGGATGTTTTCATTTTCTTGTGGATATAGGTCAAATTAAATTATATAGGGGAAGATTTTTATGGGGATAAACACAGCGGCGGGCGAGCTCGTCAAAATTAACGTAGCCGCCGTTACAATAACGGCCCCGCCAGACAGTAGCGGCGCGCAGGCGGAAGCTTCGGCGCGGGCTACGGAAGCGGCACAGAGGCAAATAATGCCGGGGTTTATTGCGGCTTTCCGGCCGGATTCTTATAGGC